>USSH01000091.1 GCA_900557435.1 uncultured Coprococcus sp.
CAACCCTGCAAGACTTGCCGGAATCGGTAATTCCTTAAAGAAGCTTACCGCGGCGCGTACATTTTTATCTGTTTCAAGATTCCAATGTGCTTTTTTGAAAATCATATAATCGTATATATCAAAATATGGCTTCAAGACTTCCTGATTGTACATGAGTTCCTGTATTACGGCGAGCTTAAAATTAAATGTATCGAATATCAGACAAGTTTCATCAGGAACAGTGATATTATAGTTCTCATCACTCTTTGGACGTTCCGGTCTGAATCCGATATATACATCTAATAGAATTTGATCCCCATCATAGACTGGAATATCTTTTCTCTTTCGTTCATCTTCTACTTTCAGGACAATATCCATATGAATCTGCCGAACCATATTCCCCTGCTCATCCTTAATTTCTGAATTATAGCCGTAGCCTAGAATATATGGATATAATCTGTCGCGTGACATATTTTGATTTAAGACTTTTAGTCCACCAATATAACATTTTTCTGTCTTTGATTCTGCGAATACGTTTTCCCCTGTAACATACAGCGTCATAGATGTGATATTATGGGCATCATCTATATAGGCCTTCTGTTTTTTCAAGTTCCGAAGATATGCAGTTGCACCCTCAAATGATATTCCCAGCTCATCATAGAAATATTCACAATGATTATCACTTTGAACATTTATCCTGGCCTCTCCAAATAATGCACGTATATCTTCATAGGAAAGTGGAAATGTCAGCAAATTGCCATTCAATACTATGCCATTATCCAAAACCTCTACTTGATTCATTACTTATTGCACCCCTCTTTCAATGTTAAATAGGAATTTACGAATATATTGTACCATAACAACTATAATCTTCAATCAATAATCAGAATCAATGGCATATTGCACAAAAAGAGGAAACATCACACATGCTTCCTCTTTCCTTGCTCTTACTATATTGTCATCTGAGACATTTTGCTTAAATCCATATCAGTGAATAATCTCTCCTACCGGAGTAATCCACTTTCCTTGAGCAAAATTTCCAGATCGGTTCCTTCCACAGCTTTTATTACTTTCTTTAAGACTACCTTTTCCTTGAGAGAAAGCGGAAGTTCATCAATCGGCTTTTTATCAACTGCATAATATGCGGTCCGCAGCAATTCCCGCACATCGTACTTAGAACCCCACACTTCCGGAACACCACGATCTACGTTCATAAGTGTGTAAACTGCTTCCATACCCGTACGGATGGAGTATTCTGTTGTGAAAATAGTATCTCTCGGTGTCTCTGCAAACTGTCCCAGGAATGCAAAATTAACAGCGCCTTCCGGAACAACAAGCGGACGATCGCTTTCTTTTCTTGGCTGGAAGAACGCATTGATGTATGGCATGAAGCAGGTTGTTGTATTGCAGCGATTTTTTGCCCAATCGTCAATCTGATCTGTCGGCACGCCAATGTGATACAGCCACTCCCGGCAAACTTCTTCACCTGTACAATCCCGCATTGCCTTCTTTACATAATTTCCTTCTTTATTCGTTGTAAGTGCATATACCCAGATCAAAACCGTATTTTTATCCTGCGCTTTAAACTGCGGCTGGCGATTGATTGTCCACGAAAGATACCAGTTATCGGTACTATCCTTCACTGTCACAATTCCTCCGGTTGTTACCTTTCCTTCTCTCGGATCCCGCTTGCAAATGCTGATAATCTTCTGGATAATCTCTTCATCCGAGGTTTCTACAGTTGCGCTCATCCAGTTTGTTGCTTCAAAATTGTCGCAAAATTTATCCGGATTACCATACTCACCATTCTTTGCCTGTGCAGCAATATTCTTCCACAAATCCCAAGATTCGCCTGCACCATTTTTAATCCGGCTCAAATCCGGCGCTGTATTCTGATCTCCATAGCAGGAAGTATCTGTACAGCATCCATTTGTTATAAAGACCAGATCATCCTCGATCAAATCAATTGTACCCGGTTTTCCATCCTTCTCATATACGATCTGTGTAGCAGATTTTTTACCATTATCATCTTTGATGACAACATTTTTGACATCCATGCCATACTCGACTGACACACCGTGACTTTCGAGATATTTTACAAGCGGAAGAATCATGCTCTCGTATTGATTGTATTTCGTAAAGCGGAGTGCGGAAAAATCCGGAAGTCCATCAATATGATGGCAGTATCTGCACAAATACCGTTTCATTTCCAATGCAGATGACCATCTCTGGAATGCAAACATGGTCTGCCAGTACAGCCAGAAATTCGTGTCCCAGAAGGAATCCGGCAATACCTCACTGATTTTCTTATCCTCCAAATCTTTTTCCGGTGTCATAAACAACTTTGACAATGCCAGGGCTGAATCCTTATCAAGTGTAAATTTCTTATCTGTATGTGCATCCTGCCCGCATTTCTCAGAAGCCCTGCAAAGGGAGTAATTCGGATCATGCTTGTTTAACCAATAATACTCATCCAGAACAGAGACGCCCGGTGTCTCTATCGAAGGAACATCCCGGAACATATCCCACATACATTCAAAATGGTTGTCCATTTCTCTTCCGCCACGCATGTAGAAGCCTTTTCGGACATCCTTTCTTCCGTCGCAGCTGCCTCCGGCAAGATCCAGCTTCTCAAGGAGATGAATACGCTCTCCTTTTACCTGCCCATCTCTCACCAGATAAAAAGCGGCAGAAAGTCCCGCTAAGCCTGTTCCAATGATATATGCTGATTTCCGGTCAGCACCCTCCGGTTTTTCCGGTCTTGCAAATGCTTCATAAGTTCCTGCTGAATAATACATAACAAACACACTCCTTTTTTTGTTTAAACTGTGACATTTTTCTTTGTTTCCATATACACAGTATATCCACAAAATCTTCTTCCTACTATGCACAAAAAAAGAGAACTGTCATAGAAAGCGACAATCCTCTTACATTGCATCCATATACGACAAACCAGCAGATTTGTCGTAATCAGCTCTTGTTCAGTTTTGCATTATTCAGTGCATGTGCGAAAGATCCCTGAATCAATGCATTCAATCTTTCTATGATCTGTTTCGGATCCTCCTTCATCCCCTTGTCAATCCATTCTAACACCAGACCAACAAACCCATATTTGTAAAAATCCGCAATGAATGTTTTATCCTCTTCCCGCACGACCATATCTGCCGCTTTTTCTTCGAGTACATCATATATCAGCTGATACGTTACTTTATACAAATAGCGGTAAATATATCCTCGCGGAGCATTATGATAGATGTTGACAACAAAGGGTTCGTCCTTTTTCAGCAGATGAAATATTGCCAGAAATCCTTCCTGCCACGTATCATATGTTTTATTCTGTTTCAGTACATGATCTGCATCTGTTTCGCAAATCCATTCAATCAACTCATATATATCATGAAAATGATAATAAAAAGTCTGACGGTTTATCCCACACTTTTCCGTAATGTCATTGATTGTTATTTTATCAATCGATTTTTCTAATAATAACTCCTTAAACGCAAATGCGATTGCAAACTTTGTCGTTGCCTTGCTCATGCTGCCTGACACCTCCTATCTGTTCCGCTGTGTTGACCGGAATTGGGTAATTGGGGGAGATTTCAACATCTTCCCCCAATTCTTTCCTTGTATATTTTACCGTCATTGGGTGATTTTTGCAAATTCAAATCATTGTCCCCATTCGTTTTTCTGTTTTTTTCTATTTAATTGGGGGATTTTTCCTATTTACAATTTTTTACCCAAAACTGCTCAATAGTAAAGCATATACAATCCGCCGTGCATGACAACCACGCTTCGCGTGTTTGTCTCGCGGGCTCACGCCCTATATCCAGAACTCACGTATATCTCTTGCGATTGCTTCGCAATCACAAGCGCATAGACATTCGTCGAATGTCTATGCAGATAAAAAATAAAAGCCAAGAGTATGCAAGCATACTCTCGGCTTTATTATTTTATCAAATATACACTCGACTCAAAGTCGTTGCAGTATTACTCGATAATTGTAGCAACACGTCCTGAACCTACTGTTCTACCACCCTCACGGATAGCGAATGTAAGACCCTGGCTCATAGCGATTGGGTGGATGAGCTCGATTGTCATCTCTACGTTATCACCAGGCATGCACATCTCTGTACCAGCTGGAAGGTTACATACACCTGTAACGTCTGTTGTTCTGAAGTAGAACTGTGGACGATAGTTGTTGAAGAATGGTGTATGACGACCACCCTCGTCCTTTGTCAGAACGTAAACCTGTGCTGTGAACTTTGTATGACATGTAATTGAACCTGGCTTACAAAGAACCTGTCCTCTTACGATATCCTCTCTCTTGATACCACGAAGAAGAGCACCGATGTTATCACCAGCCTGACCTTCGTCAAGGAGCTTTCTGAACATCTCGATACCTGTTACTGTTGTCTTCTGGATCTCTGGCTTGATACCAACGATCTCAACTTCATCATTGAGGTGAATTACACCAGCCTCTACTCTACCAGTAGCAACTGTACCACGACCTGTGATTGTGAATACGTCCTCTACAGGCATGATGAATGGCTTATCTGTATCTCTCTGTGGATCTGGAATGTATGAATCAACTGTATCCATAAGCTCCATGATCTTGTCTCCCCAAGGTCCCATTGGATCCTCAAGAGCCTTAAGAGCTGAACCCTTAACGATAGGACAATCATTGAATCCGTACTCCTCAAGCTGCTCTGTAACTTCCATCTCAACGAGCTCGATAAGCTCCTCATCGTCTACCATATCACACTTGTTAAGGAATACAACGATGTAAGGAACACCAACCTGACGTGAAAGAAGGATATGCTCCTTTGTCTGAGCCATAACACCATCAGTAGCAGCAACAACAAGGATAGCACCATCCATCTGAGCTGCACCAGTGATCATGTTCTTAACGTAGTCAGCATGTCCTGGACAGTCAACGTGTGCGTAATGTCTCTTCTCTGTCTCGTACTCAACGTGAGCTGTAGAGATAGTGATACCTCTTTCTCTCTCCTCTGGAGCCTTATCAATGTTCTCGAAATCTGTAGCTGTGTTACCAGCAACTCTCTCTGAAAGAACCTTTGTGATAGCAGCTGTAAGAGTAGTCTTACCGTGATCTACGTGTCCGATTGTACCGATGTTACAATGTGGCTTACTTCTATTAAACTTTTCCTTTGCCATGATATAAAATCCTCCTTAAAAATTATACCCCACGCGGGTTACTCGGCTAAAAATCATTATATAGAAAATACAAGAGATTTTCAACCATTTTTTATCTCTTTATACCAGCAGGCTAACGATATGTAATCATTAACCCGCTGATTTATATTTTTTCTAGAATCAAAATATAAGGAAATATTCTTTTGACTCTCAAGCATCACTCAAAGCAATCCAATCTGTTGCTGTATTACTTTCCTGCGTGCTCTGCAATAACCTTCTCCTGAATGCTCTTTGGACACTGAGCGTACTTCTCAAAGAACATTGAGTAGTTACCACGACCCTGTGTTGATGAACGAAGCTCTGTTGAGTATCCGAACATCTCTGCAAGTGGAACGAATGCTCTGACGATCTTACCACCGCCGATATCATCCATACCCTCGATCTGACCTCTCTTAGCATTTAAGCTTCCGATTACATCACCAAGGTACTCCTCTGGCATAGTAACCTCAACCTTCATGATTGGCTCAAGAAGAACTGGGTTAGCCTTAGCCATAGCCTCCTTGAAGGCCATAGAACCAGCGATATGGAATGCCATCTCAGATGAATCGACCTCATGGTATGAACCATCATATACATTAGCACTTACACCAAGTACTGGGTAGCCACCAAGGATACCAGCCTTAGCTGCCTCTTCAATACCCTCGCCAACTGCTGGGATGTACTCCTTAGGAATAGCACCACCGACAACTGTTGACTCGAACTTGAATGTCTCCTCACCGTTAGGATCCATAGGCTCGAACTTAACCTTACAATGACCGTACTGTCCACGACCACCTGACTGCTTAGCATACTTACTGTCTACATCAACAGCCTTAGTGAATGTCTCCTTATATGCAACCTGAGGTGCACCAACGTTTGCCTCAACCTTGAACTCACGGAGAAGACGATCAACGATAACCTCAAGGTGAAGCTCACCCATTCCGGCGATAATTGTCTGACCTGTCTCTTTATCTGTATGAGCCTTGAATGTAGGATCCTCCTCAGCAAGCTTTGCAAGAGCCTCGCCCATCTTACCCTGATCATTCTTGGTCTTAGGCTCGATAGCAAGCTCGATAACTGGCTCTGGGAATTCCATTGACTCAAGGATAACTGGATGCTGCTCGTCACAGATTGTGTCACCTGTTGTTGTAAGTTTGAAACCTACAGCAGCTGCGATATCTCCTGAGTAAACCTTATCAATCTCTTTACGTGCATTGGCATGCATCTGTACGATACGTCCTACACGCTCCTTCTTATCCTTTGTCGCATTCAGTACATATGAACCTGAGTTCAGTGTACCTGAGTAAACTCTGAAGAATGCAAGCTTTCCAACGAATGGATCTGTCATGATCTTGAATGCAAGAGCTGAGAATGGCTCATCATCTGATGAATGACGAACAACCTCGTTACCGTCTGGATCAACACCTGTGATATCAGGGATATCTGTAGGTGCTGGCATGTACTCGATAACACCGTCAAGCATCTTCTGAACACCCTTGTTCTTATAAGCTGAACCAAGGAATACAGGAACTGCCTCACTTGCGATAGTTGCTCTACGAAGAACCTTCTTCATCTCATCGATTGATGGCTCCTCGCCTTCAAGATACATCATCATTAAGTCATCATCTAACTCGCAGATCTTCTCGACAAGGTTCTCATGCCACTTGTCTGCAAGTTCCTTAAGGTCATCAGGGATAGCTGTGATCTCGATGTCCTCGCCCTTATCATCTTTGTAGTAGTATGCTTCCATCTCAAACAGATCGATCAGACCGATGAAGTCTGACTCTTTTCCGATAGGAATCTGTACTGGAATTGCATTCTTGCCCAGACGATCAATGATTGTCTGAACTGAGTAGAAAAAGTCTGCACCCATTTTATCCATCTTGTTGATGAATGCCATACGAGGTACATTGTATGTGTCAGCCTGACGCCATACATTCTCTGACTGAGGCTCTACACCAGCCTTAGCATCAAATACACCTACAGCTCCGTCAAGTACACGAAGTGAACGCTCAACCTCAACAGTGAAGTCAACGTGTCCCGGAGTATCGATGATGTTGATTCTGTGCTCTAACGCGCCAGCCTTTGGTTTGTGATGATCCTCAAGTGTCCAGTGACATGTTGTAGCAGCTGAAGTGATAGTTATACCTCTCTCCTGCTCCTGCTCCATCCAGTCCATGGTAGCTGTACCGTCATGAGTATCACCAATCTTATAGTTAACACCAGTATAATATAAGATACGCTCTGTAAGAGTTGTCTTACCGGCATCGATATGAGCCATAATACCAATGTTTCTTGTTCTGTCCAATGGATATTCTCTTCCAGCCAACGGATTGTCCTCCTTTTGCTAATTATTGTGCACTAATAATCTATTGTGCTCTAAAATACACATAAGCATGCATACAAACGCATCCTCACACAGAAAATTAGAATCTGTAGTGAGCGAATGCCTTGTTTGCCTCTGCCATCTTGTGCATGTCTTCTTTTCTCTTTACAGATGCACCTGTATTGTTAGCTGCATCCATGATCTCCTTCGCAAGTCTCTCTTCCATAGTCTTCTCACTTCTAGCACGTGAGAAAGCTGTGAGCCAACGAAGTCCGAGAGCCTGTCTTCTATCAGGTCTTACATCGATAGGCACCTGGTATGTTGCACCACCGATACGTCTAGCCTTAACCTCGAGGAGTGGCATGATGTTGTTCATAGCCTCTTCGAATACCTCTAATGCAGGCTTGCCAGTCTCTTCTGCGATACGATCAAACGCACCGTAAACGATCTTCTGTGCTACACCCTTCTTACCATCTAACATAATGTTGTTGATAAGCTTGGTAACCACTTTGTTGTTGTATAACGGATCTGCTAATACGTCTCTTTTCTGAGTATGTCCTTTACGTGGCACGTTACTTCCCTCCTTAATCATTTTTAATTAATTCAACGGTACTCACATGTGTCTCTCTAATGTGTTCGTGCGGGCTATATAATGAGTAGGTTATATCCGGTAGCGGATACAACAATAATCCCAACACTAAACCTATTTAGCTCTGTTTGTGACCCATTGTCTGCCAAATAATCTGTTTATTATTTAGCTGCCTTTGGTTTCTTAGCGCCGTACTTAGAACGGGCCTGCTTTCTGTTCGCAACACCAGCGGTATCTAATGTACCACGGATGATATGGTAACGTGTACCAGGTAAATCCTTAACACGACCACCACGGATCAGAACAACACTATGCTCCTGTAAGTTGTGTCCTTCACCTGGGATATAAGATGTTACTTCGATTCCGTTGGAAAGACGAACTCTGGCGATCTTACGAAGAGCTGAGTTAGGCTTCTTAGGAGTTGCTGTCTTAACAGCAGTACAAACACCTCTCTTCTGTGGAGAAGAAGTATTGATTGGCTTCTTCTGCAGAGAGTTAAAGCTTCTCTGAAGTGCAGGTGCTGTAGACTTCTTTACAGTAGTCTG
>USSH01000092.1 GCA_900557435.1 uncultured Coprococcus sp.
AAAGCATAAGTAGTGATATGAGACGAAAGTCCCCCGTATCTGCGAAAGGCAGGTATGGGGGATTTTTTTGTGGAGTGACTTGAAATGAAAAAAGTATCAATGCTATTATGATAAAAAGTGGAAAATGTGTGAAAGGATGGTGCAGGATGAGTTACGTAGAATTTCGTGATGTAAAGAAAGTATACAAGACAGGTGAGGTGGAGATCAATGCTCTCCGCGATGTGAATTTCGAGATAGAAAAGGGAGAGTTCTGTGTCATAGTCGGAGCCTCCGGTGCGGGCAAGACTACTATCTTGAATATACTCGGTGGTATGGACACTCTGACAAGCGGCAGTGTGAAGCTGGAGGGAAATGAGATATCAACTCTGAATAAGAAGCAGCTCACGGCATACAGAAGGTATGATGTGGGATTCGTGTTCCAGTTCTACAATCTGGTGCAGAACCTCACAGCACTTGAGAATGTGGAGCTTGCGGCACAGATCTGTAAGGAGCCATTGGATGCTGCGACAGTTCTGAAGCAGGTGGGACTCGAGGACCGTATGGCAAACTTTCCGGCACAGCTCTCAGGTGGTGAGCAGCAGAGGGTTGCCATAGCGAGGGCACTTGCAAAGAATCCAAAGCTTCTGCTCTGTGATGAGCCGACAGGCGCGCTTGACTACAACACAGGCAAGGCTGTGTTGAAGCTCCTTCAGGATACATGCAGAAATACGGGAACGACAGTTATAGTCATAACGCACAACCAGGCACTCACAGCTATGGCGGACAGAGTCATCACGGTTAAGAGTGGAACTGTGGAGAAAGTGGTTATGAATGATAACATCAGGAACGTTGAGGATCTGGAATGGTAGGTGGCCTATGAAATCAATGATGAGACGCACGACATTTCGTGAGATAAAAAATACATTTGGAAGATTTGCAGCCATCATGGCGATCATAGCTCTGGGCGTGGGTTTCTTCTCGGGGCTCAAGATGACGAAGCCGGACATGATGAATACCATATCGAATTTCCTTGACAAGGGAAATTTCTATGATCTGCATCTTCTGTCGACTCTTGGATACACGGATGATGACGTGGATTCATTTGCCGGGGAGAAGGATGTGCTGTACGCTGAGGGCGGTTACAGTCTGGATGTCCTATACAAGAACCAGGGTGAAAATGACAGGGTGTTGAAGACTATGTCAGTTCCGGAAAACATCAACAAACTGAGTCTTGTGGACGGACGCATGCCGGAAAAAGAAGATGAATGTGTTGTAGATGCCAAGATGGACAGTATAAAGATAGGTGATGTCATAGAGGTGGCAGATGACGATGCCGCAGATGCTAAGTCTGACGGAAAAACAGACAGTGATATCGCTGACTCGGAAAACGAAGGTGCTGGCAGCAGTACACAGGATATCCTGAAGGTGAAGAAGTTCACTGTTGTCGGAACTGTCAACTCCCCACTTTATATTAATTTTGAAAGAGGCACCACAACCCTTGGAAATGGTAAGATCGCGGGCTTTGTATATGTCAGCCCTGAAGCATTTGACAGTGAATGTTACACCGATGTATATGTGAAATTTGACAGAAAGTTTGATCTGTATGCCGATGAGTACGAAGACTATATAGACGACAGGAAAGACGAATGGGAGTCAATATGTAAGACCAGTGTGTTAGGCAGGTATAAGGATATCCTCATGGCAAAGGGTATGACGGAGGATATGGTGAAGGACATAACGCTGGATGATGCAGATGGTGTGAACTATTACATACTCGGCAGAGAGACGAATATCGGATATGTCTGCTTTGAGAGCGATTCAGACATAGTAAATGGAGTTGCAAAGGTTTTCCCTGTATTTTTCATATTGGTTGCCGTTCTCGTGTGTATGACTACCATGAACAGGATGGTTGAGGAGCAGCGATCTATGATAGGTATGCTGAAGGCTCTCGGCTATGGCAAGGCGGCGATCATGGGAAAATATATGATATATTCGGGAACTGCAGCTGTGGTAGGATGTGCAGGTGGATATCTTATAGGTACATATGTATTCCCGGAGGTTATCTGGTATGCATATAATATGATGTATATACATCTGCCGCTTGAGAGAACCACAGACTGGACACTGGTTCTTGGCGTGCTGGCAGCCTCGCTTCTGTGCACTGTTGGCACAACATGGTTTTCCTGCAGATACGAGCTTTCTGAGACTGCGGCAAGCCTTATGAGGCCTAAGGCTCCGAAACCGGGCAAGAGGGTGTTCCTTGAGCATATCCCATTTATATGGAAGAGACTGAAATTTCTGCGCAAGGTAAGTGTCAGAAATGTATTCAGATATAAGAAACGTTTTTTCATGATGATAATAGGAATAAGCGGCTGTACTGCGCTGCTGCTCACAGGCTTTGGAATAAATGACTCCATAAGCGGATTTGCGGACAATCAGTACGGGGAGATACAGGTCGGAGATGGAGTGATAACGCTGAAAACAGCGATTGCGGGTGATGGAGAAGATGAACGATTCCGTAGTCTGAAAGACCGATTGGATGAGGATACTTCCTGCTATGATCTTGTCAGTGAATCTAGCTGGGATCTGGTGCATGATGGAGGCGTAAAGTCAGTGAACATGGTCATCATGGAAGAACCTGAGCATGTTGACAGGTATATGAAGTTTGCGGACAAAGATGGTGAGAAGATAGAATATCCGGGCAAAGGAGAAGCTGTGATCAATACTGCGCTGGCAGAACAGTACGACCTCAAAACGGGCGATGTAATAACGGTCAGAGACAGTGAGATGAAAGAGATAAGAGTCTCCATATCAGGCATATTCAGGAATCATGTATACAACTATGTGTATATCTCACCTGAAACATATGAGGATCAGATGGGGGAGGCACCTCAGTACAAATCGGTGTATTTCAATCTTAAGGAAGGCGCAGATTCTCATGAGATATCTGCTGACCTCATGGGTGATGCAGAGACCGCATCAGTGACTATCAACAAGGATATGAAGAACAGAATATCTAAGATGATGGAGAGTTTGAATTATATAGTAATTGTAGTTATACTCTCGGCGGGTGCGCTTGCATTTATCGTTCTCTACAACCTGACAAATATCAATATCACAGAGCGTATCAGGGAGATTGCAACCATAAAGGTTCTGGGATTTTTCAAAAACGAGACTTCAGCTTATGTGTTCAGGGAGAACAGGGTCCTGACGACATTTGGAATCGCTGTGGGACTTGTGCTTGGAGTGTTTTTACATGCATTTGTCATAGGTCAGATCAAGGTGGATATGGTCGCATTTGATACATATATAGCACCGATGAGCTATGTGTACAGTATAGTGCTGACATTTGTGTTCAATTTTCTTGTCAACAGAGTCATGTCAGCCAAGCTTGATAAGATAAATATGGCGGAATCGCTTAAGTCGGTGGAGTAGGATGAAATCGCAGAGAAATGAAAGGGGTAGAAATGAAAAAAGGGGTTAATATAGAGTCCATAGCTGTACCTGTCCGTGCTGAGGCAATGTTTGACAGACTGACTGCGGCGGAGCAGAACGGTAATCTGCTGGAGGTTATGGATGCTGAGTTTGGAAAGCCGCTGTCCATGCCGGCGGTCTGGACCTGCAGATCATTTTTCTATAAATTAGATGAAAAGGATTATGAGGGTAGATACCCGCTTATAAGTGTCAGGGCTCTTATAGAGTCACTGGCGGGAAATCTGGCTGAGGCAAAACGATATACGGATATGCTGACGGTGCAGCCGGAGGGGGAACCTGCAGATGATGGAATGAGGCGCAGGTTTATATTGTTATCGACAGAGCTGGTCATGCCGTATATAAGCGGAGCACAGTTCGTTCGGACAGTCCGGACCATTGAGGCAATGAAGCTTCCCCCGATACAGAGTCTGACTATATCTGCCTGCAGGCCAAGCATAATAAATGGATTCCGGGATTTCTGTATATATGGTCCGCTGATAGAGAAAAACAGGCACCGTATAACGACGTCGATAAGGGGTTTGTATGGAACCAGCGGCAAGGGAGTATATGAGACAGCTCTGGCTGAGTGGTATTACCAGAATGACAGGTGCTTTGATGCGCTTCTCCTTGTGGCAGGGACCATACCGCTGCTTGAGGCGGAGGATGATGCCAGATGTCTGTTTGTGGCCATGGCTCTTCAGATGAGGATTCTTCTTATGAACGGGCAGAGAGATGCGGCAGAACCGCTTGTGTCTAAAATACGCACAAAGATAGAGAAGATGGGCGGCGAGGAACCAATATCAAGTCTCAATGCCCTGTCATGCAGAGCATCCATGTATGACGGACGCATGGAGCGCGTAGAGAAATGGCTTGAGGATGAAGCTCCTGATGAAAATGAAGAGATATATATGATGAACATATATGCCTACCTCACGAAGATAAGATGTTATATAGTCACGGGTAAAAGTATGTTGGCGGTGGTTCTGGTCAAGAGGCTGCTGCACATATTACAAGGCGGACGCAGGTATATGGATTCTTGTGAGTGCTATATGCTGTCTGCGCTGATATGTTACCGCGAGGGCAGAAAAGAACAGTTTATAGAGGAGTTCGACACTGCGGTAAAGATCGCAAGACACAGAAAACTGTACAGGATACTGGGAGATGAGGGCAATTGTATGGTATCTATGATGCGGGAGTATCAGGCTGAGAAGGGACATGATGAATTTACCGACAGAGTTGTGGAGATCGCAGAGAATGTAGGACATCTGTTCCCGGATTATCTCAAGGCTCCGCATGAGTATTTTGATGAGCTTACAGCGAGCGAGAAATCAGTTTTGTCACTGATAGCAACAGGAAGGACAAATGATGAGATCGCTGATATGCTTGGGAGAAATATTGGTACGGTCAAGTTCCACAGTGCCATGATATACAAAAAGCTCGGCGTCAGGAACAGACAGCAGGCGGTGAACAGAGCCAGAGAGCTTGGAATACTATAAAAATAAGTTGTGAATACCGGACAGATCGTTGGATGTGATCTGCCCGGTATTTTTTGCGGTTTGATGCAAAGTTTGGGTGTGGGTTTGTGAAAAATGTGGTTTTCAGCTAACTTAAGTGGGCTGGACTGGGGAAAGCACACAATTTATACTTTTATATGACATAAAAATATGCTGTATAAAGCGAAAAAAGGGAAAGGAGAAATTAATGAGAAAAGGACGTTTTTTGAAGGTGATCTACGCGATGATCATGTGTGTCCTGATCATGACTGTGTCTGCGGTCGTGACGACGCTGCATGTGCCACAGGTAAATGCGGCGGAGGAAGTATACTGGAGCGAGATCGCCGTGTCTGGAGCTGACACCGAAGGGGAGGCGAAAAATCAGCTCACAAGGAATGGCTTTACGGTCTGCAACTATGACATGAACAAGGATGCAGGCGGTAAGTATATCTATATTGGTTACAAAACCACGACGGATTATATGGAGGCGATCAAATCGGTTGCAGCCATAAATTCATCAACTGTGCCAGCGGGATATACCGGGGCTACAGTGGTCAGCGGCAATGGTGATCTGAATCAGAACAGCAGGGGAGATTATATATATCTGGTATACACAACTGATGAGAATAATGAAAGAACAGCAGTGAGTGGATGCCAGCTCGGACCATCAGTGCCGCAGTCTGGCTGCGTAAAGAATCTTAACAGTGGTGCTGCGCAGGATTTCAACAGCGGAGCCGGCGGAGAATATATCTATATGTATCTCCAGATGACGGTGCACACACATACATGGAAGAAGGCTGGGGTAATAAGCCGACCGACATGTACAGTGGGCGGGATCAACCTTGAAGAGTGTGATACCTGCTCTGGAACCAGGAAGACTGCCACAGAGGCAACGGGACATACTTGGGACAAGGGAGTTGTGACAAAGCAGCCTACTGAGACTGCCAAGGGAATAATCAAGTATACGTGTACAGTGTGTAATGCGAAGAGAACGTCAAGCATAGACAGCACAGGAAATGTGGGGGATGAGGCGGCAGAACCCGACAGACCGGCTCAGACATATGAGAGCGATATGTATAAGGAGCTTGGATTTGCACTGAAAAAGAGTGATACAGATGCAGTGTCGGGCAATCCGTATACAAGCGGTGTTGGAGCAGCGGCAAATTTGAATAAGATATCGGAGCTGGTTATAACAGGTAAGGCAGATTCTAGCAGCAAGACCTGGTATGACTTCTATAACAAGGATCTTCAGGATAATGCGAGCGGTACAGGAATGAATATGGGATGGTACGATGGAAACAAGGTCGGAAGTACCGGAGGTTATGGTGACCACTCACTCATGGGAGGAGCGAAAAACCAGAAGGAGAGCTGGTCATATGGTGTCAGCTCATCGGAAGACTGTTATGCGAGCTCAAGAATGGCGGCGCTGGATCTCGATGGAGATGGTTACGAGGATACCATAGCAGAGATCGGAGTACACTGGAATGGCGGCACTGCAGAGCTGCATTTTCTCAATGCCAGAACAGGAAAGAAGTATTCATACAGAGAGTCGTATTCTCTCGGTTATGACAAGCTGAATGTAAAGGAGATCGGTGCATATGCCGTTCTTGTGTCAGGCGACTTTGATGGTGACGGCTGTGATGAGGTTGCAGTGTATAAGCCGTCCAGGGAATATGTTGTGACGGATGGTTCATATGGATACAACAAATCCGTGGTCCAGGTGTACAAGCCATCACTTGACGGAGACGATATCTCAGTCGAGGTGATAGCGAGCGATGTGATAGATAAGGGCTGCAGGACGGATGGCTCAAAGTCAACGCCGGTCATAATGGACCTTGAGGCGGCGGATATGGACGGAGATGGAAAGGCAGAGCTCCTTGCGGCATCATCCTTCCCAAATACAGGGGACAGAAAAACACTGAATAACGATGGTTCATACTTTGGTATTTTTAGTGTAGCCGATGGCAATTTCAATGAGCTTTATTCAAGACGTCTTGCATTCAAGAATGACGAGTACGGAATAAAGAACAGCGCGACCTACAACAAATCGACCATGCAGGCCATGAACTTCTGTGGAATAACCGTGGGAGATATGGACAATGACGGCTACAAGGAGATCGTGGTAGGCGGATATGCGGTTGACGGTTCAGATGGCTATTCGATCAGAGGCATTATAAATGTCGTGATGTTCGGTTACAGAGATGGCGTTTATAAGGCTCTGTACGGTGGCATTCCATACAACCTTGCACCTCTCGGTTATATAGCAGACCATTCATATTATGACGATTACCTTCAGGAGCCGGTGGCGATCAAGGCATTTGCAGGAAGAGGTTCATCATTTGGCGATGTGTTGTATCTGGAGGGAAGAACTTACACATTTGACTCAGCGGGCGTATCACAGCCTAGCCTCAACACATATTTCAACGGTGGAAATGGCGGTTCATACGAGATCACACCGAAGACCAGCAGTGTGACCAAGCTGGCATCACAGTACGCATGGAATGATGACAATGGTTACACAGATATCAGGATCGGCGGTACAGAGATGACAAATGTCTGGATATCAGAGGTCGTAGCGGGCAACTTCAACGGCAACTCAGCCGGACAGGAGCAGGTTGTCGCAGTTATCTGTATGAAGAGAGAGTCGGGAAATGGTTACTGGTATGATCTGTCCGCGCTTTCCAGACTGAATGTTGGAAATGGCAGCGGCTCGTATACCAAGCTTTATGAGCGAAATATAGTGGACAATTCAGGTATGTGGAATGGCTATGTATCACTTTGTCCAGTGGATTATGATGATGATGGAATGATCGTAAGATATGATGGAAGCGACAGGTATTACAGTGATCCAAATGTGGTTGCAGTCCTTCAGGCAGCGCCATATTTTTCAGATCTTGCAACGGTGGATGAGAATTATTCCACAAACGGAAGCACAACATACGGATTGTCACATGAGAGTGGAAGTTCGGACTCAGCGGGCGTAAGCGTGTCGGCTGGAGTCATAACCGGATATGAAAATGACTGCAGCGTTCTTGGAATCACAGATGCAGCGGGAATAGATATAGAGCTCTCCGCGACTGTGAATGCAGGATATGAGGAGGAAATCGGTAATGCCAGGGAGGCCGCAATACAGTATTCGGGAGATGCGGAGAACAACAATGTTGTTCTTGCGATGACACCGTATACGAGATATAAATATTGGACATATATCAAGCCGTACGACATTCCGGAGGAATCAGAATACAGAGCACTGGAAAATGGAATAAAGGAAGCCCTCGACAGATACGAGTCAGCTCTGCTGGATGAGGATTACGACATGGCATCCTATTATTTCAATCAGTACAAGAACTATGTGAGCGAGAAGACAGCGTTTGACAATCTCATGAAGAGCAAGACAGATAAGATCGTCTACGGAGAGATCGTGGACGGAAGGTTTGTCGAGAAGACCAAGATGATAACCGTGGACTTCGGAACTCATATAGATGGATATTGGACACCATACTACGTGTGTGTGCCTGATACACCTAGAATGAGCATGATAAGCGTGGAGAAATACGATGAGATCGCAAGGCAGAGAGGTCTTGAAGAGATAGACGGCAATCTCCTGAAAAACACACCGGGA
>USSH01000093.1 GCA_900557435.1 uncultured Coprococcus sp.
GTCACCCATGTCGCCATATGACCTTTTTGTATTTTGTTTAGCAACTTTTTAACATTCATTTTCACTATAATTATGTTATAATTCAAATATTGATGCATCAATTGCCCTGGAGCCTTGGGAACTTGGTGAAGGAGGTGAGCAAATGTATCAATACATATTTGCCAATAATCTGTGCAGGATTTGCCGTGACCGCAATATAAGCATAGAGGCTTTGGCAGAGGCGATAGACAAATCTCCACGCCAGGTAAGCCGTTACCGAAGTGGACAATGTGAAAATATATCACTTAAAACCATGGAAAGTGCGGCATCATTTCTTGGGGTCTCGCTATCCGAGCTTGTAACACAGGATCAGATATAACATTCAGGATTTTTTATCGTCTCCAAACAAAAAATATCCGGTATACAACATGCAATTTGTCATATACCGGATATTTTAATTTATCTGTGCAACTGCCAACATCATCCCCAGCGGCTGAAATCATGTCTTTTGGGCATTGCAAACTTAGCAACGTTATCATAATATCTTAGGGAATCTCTAATCTTGTTATAATCATGGAACGCAAACTCCTGTGTCTCCATATTAAGCACCATAGCATTTATGAAAAATACCTCATCGAGATCAAGTTTCCTAACCTGATATGTATACTTTTGATTTTTTACATTCCCGCATGGTTTTAACAAATCCATTCGCATCTTTTTCCAAAAATGGCGATCAAACTGCTCTTTTGTTAATAGGGGCGGGCATATTGGTTTTTGTCCATTTTCATCCATTATAGGATAAAATCCTCTAAAATATGGCGATATAAATACCAGCACCCTTGTCGGTGAAATCGGGAAAATACTGAAGTTGTCCGGGAACACCAAGCTTCCCTGCAGCATTCTTCCAAGTTCTCCCCTCCACAATATCATATGTATCGGATATAGATTATGCTCCATTTTTTCAATGACATCATTCAGAACACGAACTTTATATGGCAGCTCCACATTTCCTTGAGTATTTCCACCATCCACATTATCCATATATGAAATGCCGGTTAGTTTAGGCAGAATAAATTCCTGTCCAGTATCTTCACAGTCCCAGAATGCGATAACTGGAACGATGGAATACTGTGCCATCATAGACAACGGCGTATACCTCTCCTCTCCCCAAGCGACGTCCATAAATTCTTCTGTGTTCTTTATTTCAATTGCTTTCTTCATATTTGAAACATACGCCTCATTTGACGAGTCTATCATATCAAATACGTCAGCGAATTCCGGATACAACTCCTTCATTCGTCTATATTTTAGCACTACTGGATGGTCCTCCGACTGTGTTATCGAAACTTTCTCTTCAAATGTCTTGTTTGATATTGGATTTCTGAGTGAATTTATCAGTAAAAACTTCCTGATAAGAAAGTTCTCCTCCCTGTCGATAGTTATCGTGTCCCCTTGCAGCAACCTGTGGTTTAACAGATCAGCAAATGCCCCCTCGAGTTTGATATTAAACGCGGCCTCCAAGTCCTCATCATATATATCTTTCTCTGCAAATGCCTTCTTCAGCTTGCATGTAATAAATTCCTCCGTTGCAAATCGGAATATGTTTATCTTAGTATCTGTGCATGCAAACTGCCTAAGCAATAACCGTGGAATAAAGTGATTATATATTTTCAAGTCTCCCCTTTCGTCTATGATTTCCTATTATACCAAAATCAACCTCACATGAACATGTCGGCAAATGGCAGACGGCAGACGGAGGACAAAATGGGGGACAGGTACCTCCGTCCCCAAAGTAGGGGTTTTTGACGCATTTTCGTCGTTTTCGGCAAATGGGGACAGGCACCTCCGTCCCCAAAGTAGGGTTTTTTGACGCTTTTTCGTCGTTTTCGGCAAATGGGGTCAGGTACCTCCGTCCCCTCCGTCCCCACAGCCGGACATGCAAACAGGCGACGTTTCGGTTGAATCCAACCAGAACGCCGCCTGTTTACGGTGATATCTATTTGATTGTGTTTATCTCACACTTATGCGTTAGCCTGTGCTTTCAGCTCGTCTAGCATCTGTGGAAGCTTAGTGTCCATCTCCTCGTTCTTGAACTGACATGTGCCGACCTTCTTGTGACCACCACCGCCATACTTGAGCATAAGACTGCCGACATCCATTGTAGCTGTACGATTGAGAATGCTGTATCCGCATGCGGCTGAACAACCCTGTCCACCACGGCCACTGACTATCCAAGCTGACACATTCTGCTCAGGATACATGCTATAGATCATAAAACGATTGCCTGTATATATAGGATCAACACCGCGGAGATCACTGATTATCAGGTTGCCGTCGACTACTGTGTGTGCTTTAACCATCTCCTTAAACTTCTCTGTCTGCTCATTGTATAGCTCGATTCTCTCCTGAATATCTGGCATGGCAAGTATCTCATCTGTAGTCATGGTTCGACACGCATCAATAAGCTTTTCCATCAGCTGATAGTTAGATATAGTAAAATTTCTGAATCTTCCAAGTCCCGTTCTTGGATCCATAAGGAAACCTATGAGAATCCATCCTTTCGGATTCTGAACCTCATCTATAGTAAGATTTCCCGAGTCAACCTTATCAACAGCCTCCATCATATCGTCAAATTGAGGAAACCGCTCCCTTCCGCCATAATATTCATAGATAATTCTCGCACATGATGGTGTGATACGGCTTTCACCTTTGTACTTACCCTCAAGAGCAAGTCTCTCATGCTCGCTTGAATGGTGATCAAACCAAAGACCACAGCCCTCTACAAATGGAACATTTGCAAGGCAGTCATCCTCATTAACCTCAATCAATCCATCCTGAAGATCCTTGGGATGCGCAAATTTCCAATGGTCTATTATTCCAGCCTCCTTCAGAAGTGCTCCACATGCAAGTCCGTCAAAATCTGATCTTGTAACCAATCTCATAATACATTCCTCCCTGGTATTTTCCGTCAAAATCTATATATAATTATATAAAAATACCTCTTGCAAATCAACATGATTCCGCCATCTTTCCGGCTCTTCATCTCTTTTCAGGTCTTCATCTCTCCAGCTCTTCATCTCTCCAGCTCTTCATCTCTCTAGCTCTTCATCTCTCTCCAGTTCTTCATCTCTTTTCATCTCTCCAGCTCATCCCATGCTATATCCCAGTATACAAAACATCTCACAGATAAACAAAAGTGCCGGTACAAAACCGACACTTTATATAAGTTCAAAAAATCTTTATTTGTAATTTGGGCACCTTATTACTCAACCGGGATCCATCCTCTTCCCATAAGTCTTTCTATATTACTCTCCGGAGTCAAGTTGATAGCACCATCCTGATTCTTGTATCCAGAGTAAATTCTCGAACACAGACGTTCATTGGAATCAAAACAAACCTGAATAATTACCCAATCCCAGCCATCACTATTACCTTTTGCATATGTTCTTCCATTTGAGATATTTACACCTTCGCCCCTGAGGAATTCATCAAGCTCCTGACAATAATCCCAATCATTGTTAGATACTTGGCCATTTATCTCAATACCTCTGTCTGCTCCACACCATACTCCGGAAAAATTCTTGCTGTGATATGGCACTGGTGCATTATCTCTTGTCCCGTTGCACAACATAACCCACGCGCCATAGCCAGTTCGTTTCGTTCCCGCTGGAATCTTTATTGTACCGTCAGAAAATCCATATATAAGTACATCCTCTATAGCCTTTGCATTCTTTATGTCCTTCGCTCTCTTACTCTTCTCGATATACTTTATCAAAGCCGGAGCAAGGGCACCTGCCAAGATAGCCATAATTGCAATTACAATTATCAGCTCTACCAATGAAAATCCTTTGGAATCTGATCCAACTCGATTTATTCTTTCCACGATTTCCCCTCCATGTAAGTAATAACGTAAGTAATGACATAAGTAATAACAATTCCACACTATGTCATATCCTATATCTTATTCATCCAATATAAATTTATACCGAATCAATACACGTCGTTATTGTAATACCAGCATTATATATATGTCAATAACTATGCATCCGCTATTTTTAATCTATTTTACAATACCATATTTACCAACCTGGCTCAAACCTTCCCCACCGCTGATCCTTCTCTGACAACATCAGCGGGGTTCCATCCTTAAGCGTATATCCCTCAGCCGAAGCACTTCCTCTATATTCACCGCATACCTCCGGCCATACAATCCCGATTCCCGGGTCATTCCACGCTATACCGCCCTCATCGTTCGGATGCCAGAAAGCATTCACCTTGTAACAGAATTCAGCCTCATCGGAGAGGACTAGGAAGCCATGGGCAAATCCAGCTGGTATCAGAAATTGCTTTTTGTTCTCGGCTGACAATATCTCCCCATGCCATCTGCCGTATGTCGCAGAGTCAGTGCGCAAATCTACCACCACATCAAACACCACTCCGCGAATGGTTCGCACAAGCTTGCACTGTGGATGATCTATCTGAAAATGCAATCCCCGAAGTACCCCTTTCACGGACATCGATTGATTATCCTGCACAAATTTAACTTTTATTCCATGTTCTGCCAGATCACGCTCATTATATGTCTCGACAAAATATCCTCTGCTATCTCCGTGAACTGTCGGAGTTATCACACATAACCCCTCTATTCCGCCAACATCCTTCTCTACATCTATCTGTCCCATATCCCTTATATCCTCTCTTATACGGTCTCACATTTATCTAAATATGCATCCTGTCGCATATCTTGTGAGGAGCTATTCAAAGAATCACACAACCATCTAAATATACATTTTCAGTCAACATATCCAACATCAAAAGCATCGCAAGACTTAGTTGTGCAACTCTATCAGATACCTCGCCAACGCATCCCGCCAATCCGGCAAAGGTACAAATCCGTTTTGTGTCAATTTGCTTCTGTCCAGCCTGCTGTTATACGGTCTGGCTGCCTTGGACTGTCCGTATTCAGCCGTGCTGACAGGTATAACCTTAGTAGAATACCCAGCCTGCCTGAATATCTCTCGTGCAAAATCATACCAGCTTATATAACCGCCCTCGTTTGTGGCATGATAATATCCATACTTGTCCGTATCAAGCATATCAACCAGCAGCCTTGCCAGATCAAATGTATAAGTAGGCGTACCTATCTGATCATTCACAACTCTTATCTCATCGTGAGTACTTCCGAGGCGGAGCATGGTCTTCACAAAATTCCCACCATGCAAACCAAATACCCAGGCAATTCTCACTATAAAAAACTTATCAAGAAGTCCTGATACTGCCTGTTCACCAGCCAGCTTAGACTTTCCATACACATTCAGAGGATGGTAATCGCAGGAGTCAGGAGTCCAAGGCACATCACCCTGCCCATCAAATACATAATCCGTACTTATGTACACCATCTTACACGACAGTTCCTTGCAGATCTCAGCTATATTCTTTGTCGCAAATGCATTTATTGAATACACTTTGTCACGAACCGAAGCATCCTCCGCAGCATCAACAGCCGTCCATGCAGCGCAGTGGACCACAGCATTTGGTCTGGTCGCCAGAAGTTCTCTCCTAGTATCATCGGAACTGCATATGTCGAAAGACACATACCGAAATGAGCCACAAGCCTCACTTTTGCATCTATTCAGTGTCATGCAATCTGTCGCTGCAAACTCTTTTTCTGATTTTATATCCGACCCTATGACATCATATCCCCGGCGCAAAAGCTCATTTGCCACATCATGCCCGAGCTGGCCACACACGCCTGTCACGAAAACTTTCTTTACTCTATCCATATCTCTCATCAATCCCAGTTCAAACTAACGATTCCCATACATTTTCTCATAATAGTTCTGATACTCGCCGCTGATGATAGTCTCCCACCACTCACGATTCTCCAGATACCACTTTATCGTCTTCTTTATTCCGTCCTCAAACTTAGTCTCCGGCAGCCAGCCAAGTTCACTATGTATCTTGGTTGGATCAATCGCGTATCTCATATCATGCCCCTTGCGGTCCGTCACATAAGTTATCAAGCTCTCCGGCTTGCCGAGCTCCCTGCAAATGAGTTTTACAATGTCAATGTTTCTCTTCTCATTGTGTCCACCCACATTGTAGACCTCGCCCTCACGGCCTTTGTGCAAAATAAGGTCAATAGCCTTGCAATGATCCTCCACATACAGCCAATCACGGACATTCAATCCCTCGCCATACACGGGAAGCGGCTTGTCAGCCAAAGCATTTGCAATCATAAGCGGTATCAGCTTCTCTGGGAAATGATACGGTCCATAGTTATTTGAACATCTGCTTATAGTCACGGGGAGTCCATATGTCCTATGATACGCCTGAACCAACAGATCTGCCCCGGCCTTTGAACTGCTGTACGGTGAACTCGTGTGAATCGGCGTCTCCTCCGTAAAGAACAGATCCGGTCTGTCAAGCGGCAGATCGCCGTACACCTCATCCGTGGAGACCTGATGGTATCTCTGTATCCCGTATTTGCGGCAGGCATCCATAAGCGTTGCTGTTCCTATGATATTGGTCTGCAGGAACACTTCCGGATTCTCTATGGACCTGTCCACATGGCTCTCGGCGGCAAAGTTCACCACCATATCCGGATGTTCTTCCTCAAACAACCGATATACGCCATCCCTGTCACAAATATCCATCTTCACAAATCTAAAATTTTCCCTGTCCATGACCAGCTGCAGAGTAGACAAATTCCCCGCATACGTCAGCTTGTCCAGACAAATGATCCTGTACTCAGGATGTTTCTTCAACATATAAAATATAAAATTACTTCCAATAAAACCGGCACCGCCGGTAACTATGATCGTCATATCCCAATTCTCCTGTTCTCACCCTAATCCCGGGGACGGAGGTGCCTGTCCCCAGGGGGATGTTAACTTAACCCCAGGGGGGACGGAGGTACCTGTCCCCTCCGTCCCCCAATTTTAATAAAGATGCTCCTGATATTTTCCATCAAGTACGTCCTTTAGGTATTGTCCATACTGATTCTGTTTCATCGTCTCATAAACAGCCATAACCTCGTCGCGGCTTATCCATCCATTCAAGTATGCGATCTCCTCCAGGCAGCCTATCTTTCTGTGCTGGTGCTGCTCAACCGTCTTGACAAAATTGGTCGCGTCAACCAGGCTCTCATGTGTTCCCGTATCAAGCCATGTAAATCCCTGTCCTAGCAGTTCCACGTTCAGCTCACCGTCATCAAGATATCGCCTGTTCAGATCTGTGATCTCCAGCTCACCTCTCGCACTCGGCGTTAACGCCTTGGCATATTCAACCGCTCTGTTGTCATAGAAATACAACCCCGTGACGCAATAGTTGCTCTTGGGTTTCTCCGGTTTTTCCTCTATGGAAACAACTCTTCCGTCCTTATCAAATTCAACTATACCAAAACGCTCCGGATCATCCACATAATATCCAAATATAGTAGCGCCCTTGCCATTTTCTGCATTTTCCACAGCAGCTTTCAATTTTTCATTAAACCCATGTCCAGAGAAAATGTTGTCCCCAAGGACCATCGCCACCGTGTCATCGCCGATAAAATCCTCGCCAATGATAAACGCCTGAGCCAATCCATCCGGCGACTGCTGGACTTTATATGTCAGATTGAGTCCGAACTGATGTCCGTCCCCCAGCAATCTTTCAAATCTAGGCGTATCCGCCGGTGTCGATATGATCAATATGTCCCTTATGCCCGCATTCATGAGAACCGACATCGGATAATAGATCATAGGCTTGTCATATATAGGCAGCAGCTGTTTACTTGTAACCTTTGTAAGCGGGTAAAGCCTTGAACCAGAGCCTCCCGCAAGGATAATTCCCTTCATGATGTGTACCTCCCGTGTGCTTTTGTAATGCACATATAGCATAATTAATTATCACTGTAAAATAACTGTTTAGGACTCTTAGGTTTGTCTGGCATGCTCATTTTTATCAGCCCCTGTTCAACCAGAGGCATAATATACGTTTGGATCGCATAGGTTACTGAACTTAATCCCAAATACTCACATATTTCTTTTCTTGTACGAGGAGTCCTGCAGAAAACAATCAATTCATTACTTTCTATTTCATCCGAGTTATCCACGGATGTTTTCTCCCCATATTTATATAGCTTTACGATAAAGTTTCCTCTCTCATCGCAGAATTCAGGCTGCGGCAGATCGTACTCCATCATCATTCTTCGAATCGTTGGAATCCCTGAATACCTGTTTTCTGTTATCTTTAACACTTCCAGCTCAGATGCAATAACCGGATTTCTTGTATCAGGCTGAACCTTACCCAGCTGATCAACCCTTATTCTACCATATATTCCTCCAGGATTTTTTATTTCAATACGGTCTTCAAACATAATTATTTGAATGGGCATACCTTCTGTATGTATGCTGTAATCGCGATGTACAAGCGCATTGAGCACAGCCTCCCTTATAGCCGTAATAGGATAATCTGTTCTATCTTCGCGCTTCCCTGTATTCGGATTTATTATCGTCTTTGTACGCATATTTTTGCTTATAAATTGCAATGCTCCCTCAAGCATTTCCTGTATATTTCCTTCAATCCGCTGATTATCTAT
>USSH01000094.1 GCA_900557435.1 uncultured Coprococcus sp.
GATCCAGAGGGAATAGATGTTGCACTCCTTAAGGAAGTTAAGGAAGTTAAGAGAGCACGTCTTGATGCTTACGCTGCTGCTAGACCATCAGCCGAGTACCATGTAAAGAAGGATGCAAATGATCACGGCGTATGGTCAATCAAGTGCGACCTTGCTCTTCCATGTGCTACACAGAACGAGCTTAACCTTGACGACGCTAAGATGCTTGTTGCAAACGGCGTTATCTCAGTAACAGAGGGTGCTAACATGCCTACAACTCTTGAGGCTACTAAGTACCTTCAGGAGAATGGTGTTCTCTTCGTTGGTGGTAAGGCTGCAAATGCAGGTGGTGTTGCTACATCAGCTCTTGAGATGAGCCAGAACAGCGAGAGACTTTCATGGACATTCGAGGAAGTTGACGGCAAGCTTAAGGGAATCATGGAGACAATCTACGCTAACATCTCAGATGCAGCAAAGAGATACGACATGACAGTTGGCGGAAACGCAGACTATGTTGCAGGTGCTAACATCGCCGGCTTCGAGAAGGTTGTTGACGCTATGCTTGCTCAGGGCGTTTGCTAATCCTAGGTAATAGGCGGGAGCCATATCTTCAAATCAACTAGACATAAGATTATAATATAAGACTATAGACGTCCATCTGTGGAGTGATCCGCAGATGGGCGTTTTTGCGTGCATAGGATACGCCTCGGGATAGTTATGTAGACTCCATTTTCATAATTATCTTTAGGCGAATTTCTTTTTTAAAGTTCGTTTAAGTTTGGCAGGTTATTATAGCATCATCAAGAGGAGATAAGGTAAAGAAAGGATGATGCTTATGGCAGACAACACGTTTAAAAGATATGAACTTAAGTACATGTTAGATAGAGAACAGTACGAGCAGATAATGAGCGAAATGATAAGGTACATGCAGCCGGACCGGTTCGCACACAGCCAGATCATTAACATATATTTCGATACCCCTTCCCACAGACTCATCAGGGACTCCATAGAAAAGCCGGTTTACAAAGAGAAACTCAGGCTTAGAAGCTATGGAGTACCAGATGACGATTCAGAGGTTTTCATTGAACTCAAGAAGAAGTACAAATCCGTAGTGTACAAGAGACGGCTTGAAGTGCCGGAGCATGAGGCGATGGATTATCTGGTGGGAGGACAGCCACTGCACGAGAATTGCCAGATAGGGAGGGAGATAGATTATTTCATGCAGGTGTACAAAGATCTGGAGCCTGCAGTTGTTCTCTCATATGAGCGTGATTCTTACAAAGGCATAGACGATCCGGAACTAAGGATTACATTTGACTACAATATACTTTGGCAGAACGAGGATCTTACACTGCAGAAAGAGCCGTATGGGCACAAGGTCATACCTGAATATAAGGTGTTGATGGAGATTAAGATGGCAGGCGGATTTCCACTGTGGCTGTCACATCTGCTCACAAAATACAATGTATACAGAACATCATTTTCAAAGTATGGAGAGGCATATAAACAGATGGTTGGTTGACATAAGTCGAGAACAAACATAAGCAGGAGGATATAGAAGATGACAGGATTATTTGACAGTGTATTTGGAACGGCGACAACGATAACGGTGCAGGAGTTTCTGATCTGCATAGCGGTATCTCTTGTGATAGGTGTATTCCTTGCAGGGGTGTACGCGTTTAGGAGTAAATATACACAGAGTTTTTTGGTGACACTGGCACTTATCCCAGCGGTCGTGTGCGTGGTGATCATGATGGTAAATGGAAACGTTGGCGCGGGTGTTGCGGTGGCAGGAGCATTTAGCCTTGTAAGGTTTAGATCGGTGCCCGGATCGGCAAAGGAGATATGTGCGATATTCCTTGCGATGGGAGCAGGTCTTGTGACCGGAATGGGATTTATCGGATACGCGATATTATTTGCGATAATACTTGGCGGAGCAATGTTCATTTGCAGCCTTACGGGATTTGGCGGGGGAAGGGATGAAGAGAGAACCTTGAAGATCACCGTGCCTGAAAATCTCGACTATACAGAGGCATTTGATGAGGTACTTGCCGACTGTACAGAAAGTTACAGACTGATAAATGTGAAAACGACCAACATGGGAAGTCTGTTCAAGCTTACATATGTGGTGAAACTTAAGAAAGATACAAATCAGAAGGACATGATAGACAGACTCAGGGTGAGAAATGGCAATTTGGAGATCATGTTGATGCAGGTGGATTCGGGGGACATGACATTGTAGAAGACAGTATGTGTTCGTGGGATATAACACTGTAGAAGATGGTATGTGTGCGTGGGACACAACATTATAGACGATGACAGATGTATGAGATGATGTTGATTATATAAAGCAGACCGGAAATTCAGATCGGTTGGCAAATACTTAGTAAGGAGATGATCGTATGAGGAAGAATAAATATATGAGACATAGAGCGGGAATACGCAAATGCCTGGTAGTGGGATTGACAGCGGCCATGTGCATGGCAATGTTTGCCGGATGTTCGACCAGTCAGAGCACAGGTTCAACTTCAGATACTTGGGTGAGTACAGCAACAGATGCTGATATAGACAGTGAAAATGGTGACATAGATGCTGATACAGACAGCAAAAACGATGGTACAGATGCAGCAACGGGCAGTCAAAATAACGGCACAGATGCAGTGGATGCACAGAACACAAGTACAAAGACAGAAATGACTGTGGAGGAAATGCAGGCGGCTATAGATGACGCAATGAGCGAGGCAGATATAGACATAACGGATATGTTCACAAAACGTGATATGTCTGGAACCTACGAAGAGAGTGAGGCTGTGAAGATAACGTTGTCTGGAAAGACTGCAACATGCGACAGCTCAAATGTACAGATAGAGGATGGTGTGGTGACAATCAAGGCGGCAGGTGTATACGTTCTGTCAGGGACACTCACAGACGAAACCATCGTAGTGGATGCCGGTGATGATGACAAGGTGCAGCTTGTGCTTGATGGCGTGTCGATAACGGCTACAGACTATGCGGCGATATATGCAAAGAATGCAGACAAGGTATTTGTGACATTGGCAGAAGGAACTGAGAACAGCCTTACAGTGTCAGGCGACTACGTTCAAACCGATGACAACAATGTGGACGCAGTTATATTTGCCAAATGTGATCTTACACTCAATGGAAACGGAAGCCTGACTGTCAAGGACACCACCGGGCATGGAATTGTGTCCAAGGATGATCTTGTGGTAACGGGTGGAACCTATACGATAGAAAGTCAGGATCACTGTCTGAACGGCAAAGATAGCGTGAGGATCGCGGATGGGACATTTATCCTCACATGCGATGAAGATGGCATACACGCCGGAAACGACGATCAGCAGGATGGCTACATATATATAGAAGGCGGAGACATTGATATATTGGTTGGAGACGATGCGATGCACGCTGAAGGACTTTTGATCATAACTGGTGGAGATATAGACATTTCCAAGAGCTATGAGGGTATCGAGGGCTATAAGATACTGGTGACCGGCGGCGATATAGACGTGGCAGCCAGCGATGACGGTTTCAATGCGGCTGGAGGCAGCTCAGGCAATTCAGGCGACAATAAAGGCGGCAGCTTCGATGGTACAGGTGACAATAAAGGAGGCTTCGGCGGAGGTCCTGGCGGGGATATAAACGGAAACACCCCGCCGGCAAGACCTGACGACAACGGACAAAGCAGCGGCACACCTGGTGGCCCTAGTATGGGCGGCATAGGCATGGATGCTGATTACGATGCATATATTCTAATAACTGGCGGAACCATCAATATCAATGCAGACGGCGATGGAATAGATTCAAATGGATACCTTGGAATCACAGGAGGCAATGTGTATGTACTCGGTCCATCAAACAATGGAAATGGTGCGTTGGATTATGGAATCTATGCGGCTATCACCGGCGGTGAGATGGTGGCTGTGGGTGGTTCAGGCATGGCGCAGGGATTTGGGGATGAGTCCACACAATGTTCTGCACTTGTCAATTTTGATGAGTGGATAGATGCCGGAGAGACGATCACCCTCACTGATTCTTCCGGGAATAAGCTCCTCGCCTACAAGGCTGATAAAAAGTTTAACTCAGTTTTGATAAGTACTTCAGATATGAAACAGGGCGAGACATATACTCTGGCTGCTGGGGATCAAACGAGCACATTTGCAATGGAGGATGTGACATACAGCGAAGGTTCTGGCAGTATGCAGGGACCAAGCGGAGATCCAGGCAATGGTGGTATGCAGAGGCCAGACAGCACAGGCGACGGCTCGGATAACGGCGGCATGCGGAGACCAGACGGAAACTTTGATGACGGCGGCATGCAGAAACCAGACAGTACTGGCGACGGTTCAGATGCTGGGGATGGACAGAACTCAGATAATGGACAGAATGCAGGGCAGGATAGCGACTCCCAAACAACAGAAACACTTAAAAATACAGAAAGTATTAGCATATAGAAAAAAATTCCAGACACTTTATTATCACTTTATTATCCAAAATAGTTGATTTATTTGCAAAAATGCTTAATATTATAAAGATGTGACATTTGATAAAGCTGGAAGGAGTGTACAGATGAAGTTATATGTTGCGAGGCATGGAGAGACAGAATGGAACAGATTGAACAAGGTCTGTGGCAGGACGGACTCCCCACTTACGGAGACAGGACTCAGACAGGCACAGCTCCTTGCAGACAAGTTGGATGACTGCCATATTGATGTGATAATAGCATCTCCGCTTTCGAGAGCGCAGAAGACGGCCCAGGCGGTTGCTCAGAGAAAACATTTGCAGGTTATCACGGATGACAGGCTCATAGAGCAGGATTACGGTGTGTATGAGGGAGTTCAGAGAGACGATGAGAACTTTCTCAATAATAAGCGAATGTTTGCTTATAGATACCCGGGTGGAGAATCCATGATGGATATAGCGAGAAGGACGTATGATCTTATCATAGAGACGAATGAGAAATATCCGGACTCGTCTGTTCTGTTTGTGTGCCACAACGGTATATGCCGTGTGATATGCAGCTATTTTAAGGATATGACCAACGAAGAGTATTTTGGATTCAGTCAGGATAATTGTGGGTATAATATCTACGAATTATGATGACAAGGGAGTGTTATTGATATGATGGAATTGCTTATAGATTCATTTAAAGATGCGCTGCTTGACACGGTGAAGCTCATCCCGTTCCTGCTCATCACCTATGTGATCATGGAATGGCTTGAGAGGAAAACTGCGGGCAGACAGGCACATATGCTTGGAAAGGCTGAGAAGCTTGGTCCGTTGATCGGTGGTGTGCTGGGAATAGTGCCACAGTGTGGATTTTCACTTATGGCGTCCAATCTGTACAGTGGAGGAGTCATAGGCGCAGGTGTGCTTATAGCGGTATTTATGTCTACATCGGATGAGATGTTGCCGATCATGCTGTCAAATGATGCAATAGGGGCTGGAACGATAGTAAAGATTCTTGTGACAAAGGCTGTGATAGCAGTAATAACAGGATATATAGTCGGATTTGTATTGGACAGGATGAGAAAACCTGTGGAAGTGAAGAAGATCGAACACGTTCATGAACACGGAGATGGGCATGGACATACCCATGATAAGAATGTTGCGGAGAATAGCCAGCATGCAAAAAATATAGTGTATAAAGATATGCATGGCGGAAATGGCGGAAATGGTGGTGATGGACATGTTCATGATTATGTCCATGAACACAGCCATGATCATGGCCACTATGGAGAGAAGAATATTCATGAGGTGTGCGAACAGGAACATTGTGACTGTGAGGGCGGCATATTTAGATCTGCGTTGATACATACAGCAAAGATCGCTGTTTTTATATTTATTTTTACACTGGTGATAAACGTAATAATAGAGGCTGTTGGTGAGGACGCCATAGCCAGGGTATTCAATGATGTGCCGGTTCTCGGGGAGGCAGCAGCAGCTCTGGTTGGACTTATACCAAACTGTGCAGCATCGGTCATCATAACAGAACTATATCTTCAGGGAATACTCAGTGCTGGCGCTATGATGTCTGGTCTTTTGGTGAGCGCAGGTGTGGGACTTGTGGTTCTCTTCAGGATGAACAGGCACAGACCTGCAGAGAATATAAGGATAACAGCTGTTTTATATATTGCGGGTCTCATCTGGGGGCTTCTCATAAATGCGGCAGGCATAACATTTTAACTGTTTTGCTTGAAAAATGCATTATCTGACGATGAATTGTAAAATTGTAATGAATTGTATAGAAAAAGGAGATTACGTTTTGTAATCTCCTTTTTCTGTGTGTGCTATTTGATTCGTTTTTTGCCGCATATCGGACACACATCCTGATCGGTGGGCTGACCGCATCCCCAACATATCCATGTGTAACCGGTTTCTGTGGTTTCCTCTGATGGCTTCTGCGTTGGTTTCATCTTGAAATTCTTGGAAACGATCTCAACGTTGCCGTTCTCATCAAGAGTGGTCTGAATACCAGACATACCGGAATCTTCAGCAGGTTTGTTTTTTTTCTTTTTCCCAAATCCAAATCCCATTTCATAACCCCTATCCTATAACTTATATTTTATTTTAATGCAACATGTACAAATAAGCAATAGAAATTTGGAAGGTTACACAGTGTTCTTGTTGGAAAAAATACGATGGCTACAGAGTCTATTGCCAAGCTCCGTCAAAAGTGATGACCTGCCCGTTAAGGTATTCTCCGCAGCCTGCAATATGGCAAATGAAATCAGCAGCTTCCTGAACCGTTGCCATGCGGCCGGCTGGGATCTCGTCCTCAAGCATTTGCCGCTCGTCTGGCGACAGGTGCCCATTCATTGAAGTATCTATGGCTCCAAAGGCGATCGCGTTGACGGTTATGCCACTGGGGGCAAGCTCTTTTCCAAGAGCTCTGGAAAATGAATTTACAGCACCTTTTGATGCTGAGTAGGCCACTTCGCAAGATGCTCCGCAGTTTCCCCACACTGATGATATGTTTATGATGTGTCCGCGGTGCGCGTGTACCATATGTGGAACCACTCTGTTGCAGCTATTGAAGACGGAGTATATGTTGGATTTCATAGTGCGGTCAAAGTCACTGTAGGACATATCGGTCATAAGGCCTACATATGATATGCCGGCATTGTTTATCAGAAGGCGGATATCAGAACCAAATTCAGATACAATCTGATCTATAAAGCTGTTCATGAAATCCATGTCCCCGGCATCTCCGCATACTGCTATGCAATTGCTTCCTTTTTTCTCTATCTCTTCTTTAAGAGAGAAGAGCTCGGTCTTATGTCTGAATGACGTTATGGCGATATTTTTGTATAAGTCGGCGAGCTTGAGAGCGGTAGCTCTTCCGATGCCGGTGGAGGCACCGACTATAATTGCAGTGTCCATAATCTTATCTCCTTATTAAAATAAAAAAAGTGGAGCAGGCACATGAAAAGTCGCTGGCGCGAGGTGCCTGCGTGCTTCACAAGGACTCTCCCGCAAGCGGGTCCTCCTCGTGAAAAGTATTATATCACGTGAATTATGTGTTGAAAATAAAAATGCACTTTGGTATACTCTAGTTGTTTTTGTAAATAATCTAAAGAAAGAATTATATGAATCGGAGGCTATATAATGGGTAAGAAAGTTATGAAATTATTTTTAGATACAATGCTCAGAGCTGCGGTTATAATACTTGCGGTTGCGATAGTTGTCATGCTTGTACTGCTGGCAAAAACCATGAGCAAGAGTAAGAAAACAGACACAACCAGTAAGAAAGAGGTGTCAAGTATAGTTACAGAGGAGAATGATCCGTCAGATCCTACATTTGGAGGAAACGGTGATTCGTCAGATGCGTCAGGTGCTTCTGACTCAGCAACGGATGATTCTGATACAGCAGATTCATCAGAGGATACAGCTTCATCAAGCGCCAAGGATGCCAAGGTCATCGTACTCAATGCATCAGGTGTGTCGGGAGTTGCTGCAACATGGCAGACAACGCTTAATGCTGATGGCTACAAATCGGTTGATATAGGAACATATCAGGGAGATCCCCAGTCCAATACAACTGTTTATGCATCAGATTCATATGATGTGAGTTCACTGACATCTCTTCTGGGATCGGCAGCAACTGCAGACAGAACGTCTATAGATGATTCGATGGCTGATGTGGATATTAGCGGTGCAGACATAGTGGTGGTTATCGGTGTGGATAATGCGGCAAATAATTAATGTAAATAGAAATTGAGTTAAAGTCTGTTACCCAAAAGACTCTTGCATAAAATCTTGTTGTACAAAAGGTTTATGCATAAAAAAGCTCTTGTATAAAAAACTCTTGCATAGATAGAAAGATAAAATTCTGTGCAGGAGTTTTTTATTTAGGTTTGTTGAGACGAATCTCAGCGGCGAAAAATACTGTTTGATTTTGCTGGAAATATAAATGTGAATATTTTTAGACTGTAGTAAAATTACTTATTATTTTCCTTGCGAAAAATATAAGCTTTCCACGGCAAAATTAGAAAAAAATCTGATTTAAGGGAAATTGATCTAAATTTGAGGTGGCAGATAAATGACTTTGACTTTTGTCA
>USSH01000095.1 GCA_900557435.1 uncultured Coprococcus sp.
GATCAACGGTTTATCTTATATTTGTAACTATAATGCGCTTTCCTAGTAAATTTGTCAAGATTAAATTTTTATTATTTTTTTATTATTTCCTAATTGACTACCCCACCCAACTGAAATATCCTATACATTAGACTTGGGGACGGAGGGGTCAGGCACCTCCGTCCCCATGATGAACGGTAAAGTTTTCAGCAGATTTTATAAAGTTATCAACATTAAGGAGCAGTTATGAACACAAGTACAATTTCTTCAAATTCTGAAGAGAGGATGGGCACGGCGCCGATATTTAAACTTATGCTCTCCATGGGCATACCGACATTTGTGGCGCAGCTCATCAATCTCTTATACAACATAGTGGACAGAATATATATAGGACATATTCCCGAGGTTGGTGCAGCGTCACTCACCGGAATCGGACTGTGTCTCCCGATCATCACACTTGTGAGTGCATTCAGCGTGTTCGTGGGAGCAGGCGGAGCACCTCTGGCTTCCATCGCTCTCGGCAAAGGCGACAGGGACAAGGCACAGCGCATCCTGTCAAATGGCGTAACCCTGCTCATCATATTTACAGTTATTGTTATGGCTGTCATCTACACATTGAAGAAGCCGCTTCTGTATTTCTTCGGAGCAAGCGACGCCACCTATCCGCATGCCGATGACTATCTGAGCATTTACCTTATAGGCACGATATTTGTCATGATCACCACCGGACTGAACACATTTATCACAGCCCAGGGACAGTCAAAGACCGCCATGTTTTCTGTGCTCATAGGAGCCATATTCAACATCATCCTAGATCCGATATTCATATTTGCACTGAACCTCGGAATCAAGGGTGCGGCCATAGCGACCATCATATCCCAGGCGATAAGCGCGGCATGGGTTATCAGATTTCTGACATCCGACAAGGCTAGTCTTCGCATATCAGCGCAGATGATGCGCCCACAGGGCAAGCTGATCCTGTCAATTGCAGCCCTCGGTGTATCACCATTTATCATGCAGGTCACGGAGAGCCTTATAACCATCGTGTTCACTCATGGACTCCAGAAGTACGGCGATGACCTGTATGTGGGATCATTCACCATACTCCAGAGTATCATGCAGATTATATTTATCCCGATGAGCGGATTCTCCCAGGGTGTCCAGCCTATCATCAGCTACAACTACGGCAAAGGCAACGTGAGCAGAGTAAAGAAGACGTGTACCATACTTATAACCATGTCCATCATCGTGTCATTTGTCCTGGCCGGGGCCGCATTCCTGTTCCCGTCCGTGGCTGCCGGAATATTTACATCAGATGAAGCACTCAAGGCACTCTGTGCAAAGGTTCTCCCAATATACATATTCGGAATGATGTTCTTCGGCATACAGAACGGATGCCAGCAGTCCTTCATATCCATGGGGCAGGCAGGCAAATCCCTTATATTTGCACTGCTGAGAAAGGTCATACTGATAATTCCTCTCGCGATCATCCTTCCGTATTGCACACACTCAGTCATGAGCATTTACTACGCCGAGCCTATCAGCGACATAGTATCCGCCTTCTCCTGCGGCGCGACATTCCTGCTGACATTTAAGTCGATGATGAAGGGCGCAGGGAAGAAGTAGTTAGATCATATGCCTTTAAATATTTCAATATTACAAATTTTCCTTCTCAGCAACACCGTTCCCACCACGCAGGACACAATCTCCGTGGTCGGGAACGCCCACCATATCAGTGATACATCCGCCTGACCGCCCCTGACTAGAGCAGCAAATGCTCCGGCAAGCGGCAGGATGATTATCAACTGTCTGAGCAGCGATATCACAAGCGATTCCACTCCGCCTTCAAGGGCCTGATATATTCCCTGAAATGCTACATTTACCCCGGCAAATATGAAACTTAGAGAGATTATCCTCATGGCGTCTATAAAATACGCTCTGGACTGTCCCGCATTGAAAAGTCCTGCAAATGCAGCGGGAAACAGTTCTGTCACAGCCATTCCAAACACCATCAGCACTATTGTGTAGATTATTCCATACTTAATCGCTTCATTTATCCTCTTCCTGTCACCCATTCCATAGCTGTACGCCGTGATCGGGGTGATCGCATCCCTGAGTCCAAATGCGAGAAACAGCACAAACTGCTGAACCTTGTAAAACAGACCATATGCAGTCTGCACCGACTGGTTAAACTTGAGTATGAGATTCAGCACATACACCATGATGGACATAAGTGCCTGAGCAATGATGGCTGGAAGTCCTATGGCGTATATTCCCCGGATGATTCTCCAGTCAGGCTTCATGTATGCACATCCATGTTCAAATTCCTTATTCAGTCTCAGATGGAACACGCACAGCAGCACAGCAGAGGCTATCTGACCTATAATAGTCGCATAGGCAGCTCCTCTGACCCCCATGTCAGGAAATGGTCCCACTCCGTATATGAGAAGCGGATCAAGTATGATGTTTATGACAGCTCCCATCACCTGGCCTATGGTCGAATACATGGATCTCCCAGTTGCCTGAAGCAGCTTCTCAAAAAGCGAGAAGAATATTATTCCAAATGAATACACACAGCATATTCTGAGATAATCCACAGCCATCTCTGTGACCTGCGCATCCATTGTCTGTGAAACTATATAAGCCCTCACTCCAAATATTCCAAATAACAGGCACACCACATATATTACAGCACCAAGGAACAGACTGTTGCCGGCTACCTTGGCAGCTCTTTCCTTATCACCCTGACCAAGAGTTCTTGCAATGAACGCATTTGTGCCGACTCCCGTGCCTATGCCCAGAGCAACCATGAGCATCTGCACCGGAAATACCAGCGTGAGGGCATTTAACGCGGCCTCACTTCCCACCTTCATATTTCCCACAAATGCACTGTCCACGATGTTGTACACCGCCTGAAGCGCCATGGAAAGAATCATAGGAATACCCATCTGAATCATCAGCTTTCCAACTGGCATATCTTTCATCTTATTTCTCTCTCTGCTTTTCTCTTTGTTCTTATCCATTTCTTCCACTCTTCAAACTCCTTTCCCTGAACAAAAAATGCAGCTACCGCCTAAGTTAGTTGGACTTACGCTGAATAGCTACACACTAGAAAATTATTTATATGCACATAAAAAGCGAGTGACAAAACTGGATTTACGCAATCTTTGCCACTCGCTTTCGATGTGTATTATACTTTCTGTTCTTAAAAAAGTAAAGTTGTAAAATTTATAATGGACTGAACATGTTATCCAGAATATCCTGATAATTTCTGTCACCAAGTGTCTCTATAGCTATTATCATCGTATACTTTCCGTCATCTGATCTTACTATTACATTTGTCAGAGAGTACTCAGTTCCGGACATATCAGCCGTTGCTGTACATATGTAATGCTCTTCACCAAATACTGTACACTTGGAATAACCAGTCTCGATATTGCTTGCTTCAGCACCAATTCTACTTGCTGTAGATGTAATAACAGTATCCATCTGAGCAACAGTTGCCTTTGCTACTGTCTTCTCATCAGCCCACACATCATAACCGTAATTCCCGCCACCCTTCGGGGACTTTATTTTGAGCAGAATATAGTGTGTACCATCATTTGCACAGAATGCATAATCGTTTCCTACCGTAAAGCTATTGTCCAGATTATCCAATGCCCTCTGTACTGTCTCATCGCTATTGGAATCCTCCACAACCTCAGAGATATCGGTGGCAGACAGTAATGAACCTCTTGTCTGGATTCCATAGCTTCCTTCAAGGTTGATCTTAAATCCAAAATACGAATTCTCGTAACCATTCTTGGTGTATACACCTACTATTGAAGGATCAACCTCTGCCTCTTCACTGTCCTCTGTATCTGCCTCTGTATCCTCCTCATCAATGGCGACCGAACTGTCCTCAGTATCATCTGCGGTGTCCTGTGTTTCAGTATCCTGCTCCTCTGTTGCTTCTTCTGTCACAGACTCTGTTGTAGCGCTGGCTGCTGTAGTGTCAGAATTGTCACTTCCACCACAGCCCGTCAGCATCAATCCCATCATCATTGCTGCAACTACAATATAGCTTGTTCCCTTTTTCATAATACTCATTTTCTCCTGAATGTTTAATTTTGCAATGACTTCATTATAAGAAAATGCCGGTATCATTCAAGCTAATTGTAGTTGCAGATCTCGCAACCGATGGTTGCAGGCCTTGATTTTACTGGGTTTTATATGCGTCCACCATATACAGGGAATCCACTGCTGGCACCATAGCTCTCTATCTTCTTAAAGTTCTTAAGAGCCTCCTTCACTGCATCTGCTGCCTTATCATCATCGATAAACCATGTTCCAAGTCCAAGATTTGGTATTGTTACTCCATTGTTAAGTGTATAAGTTTCTTTCAACATTTTTATGTCCTCCTGTCTGTTTTAACTACGATATTTTCGAAAACAGACCAGTAATGAATAAAAACACAGGATACTCATTTCTCACAAGTATCTGAAATGTACTGGCAAATCCCTGCAGCATATCACGATCAGGATTCAATTCAATGACAATCCAATCTTTTTCATTCTTAAAATGCTTTGATATATCTGTGAGCATAACTGTCTTGCCACTTCTACGAACACCGGTAATCATGTATATCTGTTGATTTAAAAATTCTGCTGAAAATGATTCTATTATCTTCTGCCTGCTGGAGATAATTTTCTTCCAACCGGATTTCAGCCAGTATTTATGACAAAGTCATATCTCCATCCTTAACCCAGCCGAGTTTTCTCACCACCATATTGATGAGTGGACAGAGAACTGCAGGAAGTACAAATGAGATGAGTATCAGTCCAACCCAGTCCATTGCTGTGACCGCTGTCTTGCTTCCCGCCTCAATATCATTCATCCATCCTGTGTACACTCCGATCTGTCCAACCAGACCACATGTACCCATACCTGATGATACTGGAGTTCCGTTCATCTGAAGCTTGAACAGACATGTTGCAAGAGGGCCTGTGATCGCAGATGTAACTATAGGTGCAATCCAGATTCTTGGGTTCTTTATGATGTTGCCCATCTGGAGCATGGATGTTCCGATTCCCTGTGAAACCAGTCCACCCCACTTATTCTCTCTGAATGACATAACCGCAAAGCCAACCATCTGTGCACAACAGCCCGCCACAGCAGCACCACCGGCCAGTCCTGTAAGTCCGAATGCTGCGCATATCGCAGCGGATGATATAGGAAGTGTAAGAGCCACACCGACGAGAACTGATACAGCAATGCCCATCCAGAACGGCTGAAGGTTTGTAGCCAGCATGATGAGGTCTCCGACCTTCATGGCTATGGCACCAAGTGTAGGTGCAATAAGAACAGACACAGCCACACCGCTTCCAATGGTTACAAGAGGTGTAATCAGTATATCTATCTTTGTCTCCTTTGAGACAACCTTTCCAAGCTCAGTTGCGATAACTGCAATAAAATAAACTGCCAGAGGACCACCTGCGCCGCCCAGCGCATTTGCCGCAAATCCAACTGTTATCAGTGAGAACAATACGAGCTGTGGGGCCTTAAGTGCATATCCTATAGCCACCGCCATCGCAGGTCCTGCCATTGCAGATGCGAGACCTCCAACTGTATAATCTGTTCCATTCACGGTTGCAACAACCGCTTTAAGAAATCCTACACCAAACTGATTGCCAAGCGTGTTCAGTATAGTTCCGATCAGCAGAGTACAGAACAATCCCTGTGCCATGGCACCCAAGGCATCTATTCCGTATCTCTTGACACTGAACACGATGTCCTTCTTCTTCAAGAATCCTTTTACCTTTTCCATCATTCTTCTCCTTATTGAAATTATATTGATGTCAATTACTTCAATCTCTCAAGTATACCAAGTGTATACCTCCATGTTCTCTGCACACTTGCAACATCCATAGATTCCCTGCTGGTATGGATATTCTTCATATCAGGACCAAACGATACGCAGTCAAGTCCTGGCATCTTTCCAGCAAAGAGCCCACATTCCACGCCAGCATGAAGAGCCTGGATAACAGGTTTCCTTCCATACTGCTCTTCGAACACATCCACCATGATATCTCTAAGAGGAGAATCATGTCTGTACTCCCATGCGGGATAGTCCCCCTGTACATCTATATAACCATTTGCAGAATTCGCAACACACCTGAGCTGATCGATAAGATATTCTTTCTCCGTCTGCACGCTACTTCTCACTGAAAAACTTGTTGTAACCTCGCCTTTACCTGCTCCACTTTCATTTAATTCAGCTTCATTTGTCTCAGACACAATAGACTTCAAGACTCCGAGATTCAAAGAGGTCTGTACAAGCCCCTCTATATCCTGACTCATCTTCTGAACTCCATTCGGCATCATCATAAGGCTTCTTATAACCTGCTCTCCCGAACTCTCCGTCATCACCTTTATACCTGGACATATGCAATGTGCAGCCTTACCAGAATCTATCACATTCTGAACTTCACTTACCCGCTCAACTCTAACTTTCATATCCGGATCCGTATTTTCAAATTCATGTCTGAATATCTGTTCACACTTTTCTGCCAACTTCACGAAGTTATCCACATTTTCAGGCTTTATCAACACATAAGCCTCCGAACTGTTAGGAATCGCGTTGTCCTTGAGTCCGCCATGAATAGATATCAGCCTGTATGAAACATCTCTACCTATATTATATAGAAGCCTTGCTATCTGCTTATCCGCATTGGCGCGCTGTTTTATTATCTCAACACCCGAATGTCCGCCGGTGAGTCCATCCATCATCACTTTTAAGATCACTGACTCTTTATCGGCATTTTCATACTCAACCGGAATATGACATGTCACACAGGCACCACCGGCACACGACACCAGCAGATACCCCTCGTCCTCTGAATCCAAGTTAAGCATCGTACGAGACTTAAGTGGACTACAGTCAATCTCCGCAGCTCCCAACATACCTATCTCCTCATCCACCGTAAACACACACTCAAGCGGCGGATGTGGTATATCGTCAGAATCAAGGATTGCCAGAGCAAATGCAACAGCTATCCCATCATCTCCACCAAGTGTTGTTCCATCAGCAGAAATAATTCCATCCTCCAGTCTCAGCTTCAACCCATCTTTTTCAAAATCTATATCACAATCAGCATCCTTCTCACACACCATATCCATATGTCCCTGGAGCATAATCGGCTTGCTGTCCTCATACCCATCTGTGCCATCCTTGAAAATGACGACATTGTTACATTCATCCTGTATATACCTGAGTCCTCTGTTCTCGGCAAATCTGACAAGATAATCGCTTATCCTTTTAGTATCTGATGATCCATGAGGAATTTCACAGATTTCTTCAAAGAAACGAAAAACTCCAACTGGTTCAAGATTTGACAAAACTCCCATTTTATAATCTCCTTATATCTGCTTTATTTTAATTTATGATAGTGATTATATATTTGGTCTTTTACATTTTCAACTGACCTCACAAATTTCATAGTATGCGCCTTCGTTGACTTTGCGGTCTCTTAATGATATATATTAATCAAATGTACAGTATCACAATCAATGAAAATGCATATTCTGCAGCACAAACAATTTCTATGACATAGTTTTTTATTGAACATAAAATATGCATAGAGCAAGCATAGAGTAATCATAGAACAAACATAACTCAAATTTAGAAGTGCAAATATAGAATATGTAAATATAGAATATACAACTATAAAATATACTCAAATCAAATATAAATTAATAATAGAATGGAGATTATCATGTCAGAGAATTGTACACATAATTGCAGCACCTGTGGACAGAGCTGTTCTAGCAGAACAGAGCCACAGAGTCTTATCATAAACGCACATCCAGGATCACATATAAAGCACATAATTGCTGTTGTGAGTGGTAAGGGTGGTGTCGGTAAATCATCAGTAACATGTCAGCTGGCCGTTCTTATGCAGCGCATGGGATTTAAAACAGCGATACTTGACGCTGATATAACCGGTCCTTCCATACCTAAAGCATTTGGAGTAAATAAAATGCCTGATGGAGAAGGTGACTTTCTCTACCCTGATGAGACAAAAACAGGAATAAAAATAATGTCAGTCAACCTTCTTTTGGACGACGAAACCACCCCTGTTCTCTGGAGAGGTCCTATCATAGCCGGCACAGTGAAGCAATTTTATTCAGATATTATATGGGGAGATATTGACTATATGTTTATAGACTGTCCTCCCGGAACTGGCGATGTACCTCTTACCATATTCCAGTCCATTCCAATAGATGGAGTTGTTGTTGTGACAACCCCACAGGACCTTGTATCAGTCATTGTTGGCAAAGCAGTCCATATGGCGGACAGTATGAATATACCCGTCATAGGAATGATTGAAAATATGTCCTACTTCGAATGCCCGGACTGTGGCAACAAACACTATATATTTGGAAAGAGCCGACTTGAGGAAGTCATGAAAGAATTGTATATCGGAAATGCCATAAGACTTCCAATAAACCCACAGCTTGCCGAACTTATGGATCACGGACACTTTGAAGATATGCAGGGAAATGCTGATCTTCAGGAGATGG
>USSH01000096.1 GCA_900557435.1 uncultured Coprococcus sp.
GTGCTCGTGGTGAAGGTTTAATCCTAACCGATGTAAGTCTTGTACTATACGTACGCGTTGTATACCAGCCATCAAACGTATAATTGCTTCTCACTGGATTTTTCAGGTTGAGGTACGGATTATCTGATGTATATGACACTGGATTGCTGCTGTCATTTGATCCGCCATTTAGATAGTAACTTATGTTATATGTCTTTGGGGCTTCGGATTCACACACAAATCCTGTTCTGCCGTTCAGTCCTCCATACACAAGAACGTCATTCCATTTGCCACTTGACTTATAAACCATGACATAATTTTCACCTTCCGCGGAGTTGTTTGGTTCACCAGAATCCCAGTTTGTGTAACCTACTGCATTTCCGCTATTCCACTTAAATTCGCCTTCTTTTTCCTGATCTGTAAGTCCCAGCCAATAATAGTCATACGATCCTGACTTTACAAGCTGCTCTACGGCTCTCTGCTCTTCTGCGCTTAGTACCTCAGCAAGTTTTCCATTTTTTGATTCGCAGAACGCATTTGCATCATTCCAATTGAGTGCATAATCATACAATTCATACTTTTTATTGCCACAGATAACACTGTCTTTTTTCTCACCTGTCTCTGATACTACCTCAAATTCAACTGGCACACTCTGCGCTGCCATATCTATATATCGGTTGTTCACAGCTGTAACAGTCGCTGTATATTTCCCGGCAGGCAAGTTTTTTGCATATACAGAATCACCATAAACTGTTTCATTTACAATCACCGCACCTGTCTGTGATACTATCTTCACATTATAAGAATCCGCATGGTCTATGCCTGCCCATCTTATTACCGTATCAGACTTAGAACCTCCCGGATAAACAATTGGCGTTGGCTTGCTCAAAGTGAAATTCCGATCCAGAATCACTATTCTGAAACGCTGTGCAACCGTACCGTTTCTTCTACATACCCATACATTTGTTCCAGAATTTATATCGGCATTGTATACGTCCATGCTCAAGTTTGTATTACACATTGGAACAATATTGCAGTAATTGTCCTCCCACCATTTGTCTGCCATCAAGGTAATAGCCCATTTCTGACTGGTTTTTCCCTGATAACTTGAAACAACCAGATCCTGAGCAACCGTAGGGTTCGTGTCACCGTTTTGCATTTCTAGTACTAAATCATCTACGCACGAATATATTGCATAATAATTGTCAGGCGTCCTCACAAATTTCCAAATAGCTGACCTGTCAGTAAGGTTGCTGCCAAGCTTAGCTGAAGCACCGTTTACACCCGATGCACTGTTTGTAATCGGAAGGTCATCTCCAATTACTATATTTGCATAAAAAGCTTCTCCATATCCCGCATACTTACATACATCCGAATTACAGCTATCCAAATATGTCGGCTCATTTACATTACGTACAATCTCACCACAAATAGAACATTTGTAGCACTTATAATGAGGATGATCTGCCTCAAAAAACTGATACTCTGCATAATTGTGAACGTGGCTCACATTGTTCTTCGTCAGAGCAAAATCTGATGCTTTGGCATATGCCCATCTATCACCACTGGATGTTGGATACTTTACTCTTGCGAATCCATTCGTGTATACAGCCTCTACATAGCAGTTGTCGCCCGGATCGATATAATGTCCTGATTCTGCGTTGCCCCAGGCATCATAGGTCTGAATCTTATATCCGGCAGTTACATTTGCTGGAACATTCCAGGTGGAGTCCACTGTTCCTGGAAGGATCGCTGGACTTGAATCACCATTTACATATATGTACCCTAAAAATCTCATACTTGTAAGATAATTAGATGAATTAGCCTTGATTGTCCTTGTATCAAAAAACACGCTTTTCCAGTGGGATTCTGAAATCGTTACGCTATCACCGCTAATAGATTCAACTACTGCAACGTGTCCCTGATTTCCATCATATTTATCCCACACAGCAACAGCTCCAAGTTGAGGAGTACTTCCATATCTGTAAAAGTTATTGTTTTTGTTATAATTCCACCATGAACCAGCATTTCCCGTACCTAACTTTGGTCTGGAACCAAGAATTTCATACGCTCTTCCCCACGCATAAGCCGTACAGTTTCCCTGTCTTGCACCACTTGTATTCCACATACCATAACCACTGGATTGAAACGGATTACCAGAATAGTAATAAACTGATTTACCCGGTTCTGTTGTTCTTGCGACAAATGCCCCGGCTATTGACGCAACCTGATCATCATTATTCCCAAAGTCACTTGCAAACGATGTCAGTGGCTGACTTACTGCCGTTGTTACCAACAAAACCGCAGCAATAACAAAACCGATTAATTTTTTCATGATCTTTTTCATATCGTTAATCTCTCCCTCTTTTTTAAATTAACCATTTTTCTCATCTCACCCGACCTTTCACAATCTTATAAATCTTTCCTCCAACTTTTATATTACCCGTCCTGACACTTTTCACCCCCTTTACGATGTAGTACTTATTTCCTGATACGGTTGCAATGCTCGTATACTTTGATCTCCATATTCCTCTACTAAAGTAAAAGTATTTTCCTGATTTATATACAAAACCTGTGAAGTTTAATCTTGCACGTCCTGCCTTTACATAGTAATAATGTCCATTTGTGTGCTTTACCATGCCTGTCGCTTTTGACATCCATGTACCATTCTTTACATAGAACCAGTTACTGCCTTTCTTAACAAGTCCTACATATTTTTTCTGTATTTTGTCATTTTTGTAGTAATAATATTTGCCATTGGCGTGTTTTATAAGACCATTCTTCTTGGTATGAAGCTTCGCGATCTTCTCTATCTTTGCCGTACTACAATTTACACATATGAACAGCTTCTGACCTTCAGCAGATGTCGTTGGCTTCTTTATGACTGTTCCTTTATCATACATATGAGCTGTTTTTGCAATCGCAGTCTTACGGGTGGCAGCACCACATACAAGGCAATGGTGGGATTTCATTCCCTCTTCTGAGCAGGTTGGCTTCCTATCCACAGACCACTTAGATGAATATTTATGTTCAACTACATCGGTGTATAAATCTATATATGTATCACCGCAGACACTGCATTTATGTAATGTATATCCCTTTGTTGTACAAGTTGGCTGAACTACCGTTGCTGCATACTTGTGACCTTTTGCCTTTATTATTTCCGTTTCTGTCTTCGGACAATTTTTGCACTTTCTCGTTTTCACACCATTATTTGTACAATCAGCAGCTTTTGTCACGCTCCATTCGTCAAATATATGTCCAAAGGCAAACGACGCGCTAATTTTATACCGGGCTCCGCAATATGTACATTGGTAAACCGTATATGATTCGTCATCGCAAGTTTCTCCTCGAACTGATTCGATTTCAACATAATTGTGATCTATGTTTGGGATATCTCTCGTCTCCTCTGTTCCACAGATTGTACATGTAATCTTCTCAGTGCCATACTTTGTACAAGTAGGCTCCGAAACTTTTGTCCACGCTCCCCATACGTGTTGGCAACTGACATTCACTGTAACTTCAGTCGACTTGACTATTTTCCCTGTTCCACTTTCTCTAAGATCAATATCTATTTTATATGTGCCTGGTTTTTTTGCCTTTACTGTAAGCGGAACAGTAGTGCCGCTCCAGGCACCCCAAGATGTCTCAAGTGCATTATCGTCATAATCACAGCTAAAGTACATCGGGCTAGGGCAGGCTCCATCTGCTGTTACATTTATAGTGCCTGAGTTGTTTTGATTGAGTGTGAGCTGAAGTGATCCCGGACTGGTCTTTATGGAAGCATCATAATTAACATTTATATAAACGCTCTGCTGCACTGACACTCCGCCCGAAACCAACACACTGCCGGTATACCTTCCATCTTTGCCAGGAGTGATGCCTATCCAGTTATTGTCATTGTCATATGTACAAGTATGAACAACTGAACCATCAGGATCGTATACCTTTTCTACTACAGAATAAGAAGATCCATTATTATTTCCTATCCTGGCACCGGTTGACGCATAAGTCATTTCATAACACAAGTACAGGGATTTTCCTGTCGTTGTCTCTGACACTGGATTTCCCATCTTCGCATTTGAAAACCACACACGAAGATTTATCTTATCTGTTACCTTTTTAGATAAAGTAAAATCTGCTGCCTTCGCATATGCCCATCTGTCTCCGCTGGATGTTGGATACTTTACTCTTGCGAATCCATTCGTGTATACAGCCTCTATATAGCAGTTGTCGCCCGGATCGATATAATGTCCGGATTCTACATTGCCCCAGGCATCATAGGTCTGGATCTTGTATCCGGCAGTTACATTTACAGGAACGTTCCAAGTGGAATCAACTGTTCCTGGGAGTATTGCTGGTGAAGATGAATAATTTGGTCTTAACACCTTGGTGATTGTCATGCTCTGTGTAGCATGATCCCTAACCATCCTCGTCTGATAAGACGAAAAGTTTCCTGAATTACCTCCTATGGAGCTTATCGTACTTCCATTATGAGCGTAAACTATTTCAACATGCGATCCGCCATTTGTGCCATAAAAAACAATATCGCCCATCTGAGCCTCACTCAAGGAAATCTGTCGTCCTCCCGCATTCAAAATCGCCTTTTGAAGCTGTACGCAATTTGCATTATACGGAATCGCACGACTTTGGTTTGCCATTCTTGCGCAATCCCCTACAAACATTGCGCACCACTGATCTGTATATGCTAACTGAGCACCAGTTTTACCAATCTGTGCTCTTGCCACAGCGACAATATCACTGGCACCATTACCACTTAGTGAGAAATTCATATTAAAATTTTGTCCCGCTCTCGCTGTAGTATTGATAGGCAAGATCATACAAATCACAAGCAATATGCTTACAATTAGACGCCATACTGCAATTCTTTCTCTTCTCATAAACCTCTCCTCCTTTAATTGAACAACAGCCATGCAAACTGCCCTCGACAAACAGCTAACACTATATGTCCTCAAAATGCGCTTTCTTGTCTGTATGTCTAGTTTTTACAGAAACTTTATACAGACTATATTCATAAAGTTGCCAAAATCAAATAACAATCCTTTATGTCTAAAAACTTCATCTTTAGAAGTATGATATCAGTTTTTTATTTTATCATCAACAAAAACTTCATCTTTAGAAAGGATTTGTTACTTATGAAAATTTATTGGGATGGAAAATCCAAGAACATCATCGGACCTATGATCAAAAAACTTCGGAAAGAGCAGGGACTTACCCAAAAAGAACTTGCTGAGCATCTCCAGCTCCAGGGACATGAATTCTCAGATCTTACAATTCTTCGAATCGAACAGGGAAAACGTTTTGTTCCTGATTATGAAGTCGTTGCTCTGGCTGAATATTTCAATATTTCAGCAGATTCCCTTTTAGGAAATTCTAGATAGCTACATATTTTTTTATCTATCAAAATCTGATATTTCAGTTTTCTTTTTTTCACAAAAAAGATAGGAATGTATGCGCATACCGCATGCATTCCCATCTTTTTATCTTTGTTAACTTTTATGATTCACACTCTGATTCTATCTCTTTCTCTTCGCCTTAGCCTTAAGAGCTTCCTCTTTTCTGCGCTCATTCTCCATCTGAAGAAGCTTCTTCATGCCGTCAAGTTTTTTCTGGTTCAGCTTTATCTGCTCCAGCTCACTCTCAGCCACCTGCTGTGCCTCTTCACTCTGGAAGCTGACAAACTTGTCAAATGCCCCCGGATAGGCAAATGTCTTTTCTATATTATTATAAGAAAATACAATTCTTATATGGCTTCCATCACATTCCATCACACTGCCTTCACCAAACTTCACATGGTTTACTTTTTCATTCTCAAACATCTTTACATCCTCCTATCCATATTATTTCCATCTACAATACTCTTAAAACAAGCGCATTAAAATTGCTATATGATCCGCCTGTCTGTTTCGATTCGCAAGGCTACACTCTGTTCACTAAAGGTTCTTCTTGCTACTAAATATACTGTAACAAAAAAATCGGCACTTTTTCCAGTTAAAAATGCCGACTTTTTTATTTTCGTGAAAATAGTCACTGCGAGTCATTGTTTTTGTTCATTATTGATTTCTCAAGCACATGAGCCATACAAAATATGCTCATATTTTTACCAAGTCATATTGTGCACTTTTATTCTATCTTGCATTTGCCTTGAGAAGCTCTGCAACCTCCGTCTCTGTTGCAAGCGAGAGTGCCTTTGCCGTCAGCTCGTCCGCTTCAGCCTTCGACCACTTTGCTATCGTTCCTCTTGTCGCAAGGACTGATGTGGCACTGACTGAAAACTCTCCCAGCCCAAATGATATGAGAAGCGGAATGAGTAGTGGATCTGCTGCTGCCTCACCGCACATGCCAACCATGATGCCTGCTGCATTTGCCGCCTCGATGATGTTCTTCATGGAGCGGAGAACTGCAGGATTGTATGATGAGTACAGATAGGCAACCTTAGCGTTTCCTCTGTCAACCGCCATGGTGTACTGCGTCAGGTCATTTGTGCCTATGCTGAAGAAGTCTGCCTCCTTTGCAAGCAGGTCTGCTATGAGACTTGCCGCAGGAGTTTCTATCATTGCACCGACCTGGATATCCTTGTTGTATGCTACATTCTCAGCGTCAAGCTCAACCATAAGCTCCTTTACAAGAGCCTTCACACTTCTGATCTCATCAACACATGTGACAAGCGGTACCATGATCTTGATATCGCCAAATGCACTCGCACGGAGAAGTGCCCTCAGCTGTACTCTGTATGAATCTTTATTCTGCAGGCAATATCTCACTGCTCTGAAACCTAAGAACGGATTATCCTCTTTCTCGAGTCCAAGGTATGGGATATCCTTGTCACCGCCCACATCGAGGGTTCTGATGATGACTTCCCTACCTTCCATGGTCTCAGCTGCTGCCTTGTATGCCTGGAACTGCTCTTCCTCAGATGGGAGCTCCGATGCGCCCATGAACAGAAACTCTGTTCTGAAAAGGCCAACGCCCTCTCCGTCGCATGCAGCAACCTGCTTTGCATCCTCCAGATTACCAATATTGCCATACAAATGTACCTTTACACCGTCAGCTGTGACTGTGTCTTTGCCTCTATATACCTCAAGGAGTGCCTTGTCGCTAAGATATTTCTCTCTCTTTGCCTGATATTCGTCTATCTCTTCCTGGGACGGATCGAGTATGCAGATTCCATCGCATCCGTCAACTACTGCCATCATGCCATCTGAAACCTTGTCCACTATTCCGTCCACGCTGAGTACCGCCGGTATCTCCAGCGCCCTCGCAAGAATAGCAGAGTGGGATGTCTTGCCGCCAACCGCGGTGATGATTCCTGCCACATTCTCCTTGACGATTCCCGCTGTCATGGAAGGGGTAAGATCCTCAGCCACAAGAATCGTTCCGGCTAGAACCTCTGATATGTTCACGTCCGGCGTGCCAGTAAGTATCTTGAGCATTCTCACCTTGATGTCACCGATATCTGTTGCTCTCTGTCTTGTGAGCTCATCATCAGCCATCTGGAACATTCCTGCAAACATGTCACATGTACTCTCAAATGCCGCCTCTGCACAGGTTCCGCTCATGATAGATCCCTTTGTTATCTCGTCCATTCCCGGATCTGTGAGGAGCAGTATGTGTCCCTCAAGTATCTCCGCATTGTGCTCTCCGACACTCTCCTTCATGGCCTCTGCCATGGCATGAGTCTTCTCTGTAAATGCTGCAACTGCATCGTCATATCTCTTGATCTCTGCATCTGTATCTATGATCGTTCTGTTCTCATATTCCGGCTTTGCGTCAGATATGATCACAACCTTTCCAACGCCGTAGCCGGCTGAACCCGCGATTCCTTTATTCATAAGAAAACCTCCAATTATTCTCTATACAACAAATGGTACTCCAGTCGAGTACCATTTGCCTGTAACCTGTACTGAAGTCTGATTTCAGATTTCATATATAATAGTCCGCTTCGACGTCAGGGCAATGCACTTATATATTACTCGCCAAATCCTGACTCGATGAGCTCAACTGCCTTTGCAAGAGCCTCCTTCTCATCTGCACCGTCACACTCTACTGTAACCTCTGCGCCGCACTTGATGCATGCAGCGATGATGAGCATTACGCTCTTTGCATTGATCTTCTTGCCTGCTACGTCAAGAGTTACTGCGCATGAGAACTTTGTCATCTCCTTTGCAAATACTCCTGCTGGTCTCATATGAAGTCCCTGTTCATTTTTAATCACCACTGTTTTTGATACCATAATAATTCTCCTGTCTGTTCATTACGCCTTTATTTTCACTTTACTTTTTTCTTTAATGCTGAAAGAATTAATGCTCCAACTATACTTCCTACTGCAAGTGCAAATATATACATAAGCCAGTTGCCAACAACCGGAAATACAAATACACCACCATGAGGTGCCCTCAATGTACATCCAAATGCCATTGACATTGCCCCTGCAAGTCCGGAGCCAATGAT
>USSH01000097.1 GCA_900557435.1 uncultured Coprococcus sp.
CCCTCCGTCCCCAAAGGGGGTCAGGCACCTCCGTCCCCCTTCTTATTTAAATGTAGAATACATCGTTGTCCTGCATTGCCTTGTTCTCCAGCAGATAGGTCTGGTTCTCGTCGAAGACGTACAGCCTGTAGATGAGAACGTGGACCTGTTCGCCGGACTTTACCATATCCTTCTCCATGGATCTCTCGGCGACGATCTCCACTCCGTTGACATCCACCGTGACGTCCAGATGGCTTCCGCGAAACAGCACATCCTTGACTATTCCCGACTCCGCCGCACTCTGGTACTGATCTAGTCTGCCGCTCTTGGATATCTTTACAAACTCCGGTCTGATGACTGCTCTGTCCGCTCCCGGCACTCTGTCAAAGCCCTTAAGCTTCTCGTAGTCCTCCACAACAGTTGACCTTCCGATGAACTGTGCCACAAACGGTGTGGATGGCGTCTTGTATATCTCCATCGGTGATCCCATCTGCTCTATCTGTCCGTGGTTGGTGATGATGATCTCATCCGCAACCTCCACTGCCTCGTCCTGATCGTGGGTGACAAATATGCTCGTGATGCCAAGCTTTTCAACCATCTCCTTGAGCCATGTCCTAAGCTCTGTCCTGACCTTTGCATCTATTGCGGCAAATGGCTCATCCAGCAGCAACACCTGTGGATTCGGAGCCAGCGCTCTTGCAAATGCCACTCTCTGCCGTTGTCCGCCTGAGAGCTGATTCGGATATCTCTTCTCCATCCCCGAAAGCCCCGTCAGCTCCAGTAGCTCCATGACTCTCTTCTTGATCTCTTTCTTAGGAACCTTCATAAGTTCCAGTCCAAATGCCACATTGTCAAATACCGTCATATAACGGAACAATGCGTAATTCTGAAATACGAATCCGATTCCTCTCTTCGCAGCCGGTATATCATTTACACGCCTGCCGTCTATGTATATGTCACCGGAATTTGGATTTTCAAGTCCGGCTATCATTCGGAGAAGTGTCGTCTTTCCGCTTCCTGACGGTCCCAGGAGTGCAACCAGCTTGCCCTTCTCCACACCAAAGCTGACATTGTTGGACGCCAGGAAGTCTCCATATTTTTTATATATATTTTTCATCTCGACGTACATGTCGTCAGCCTCCTTAATGTTCTCTTATTCTGTCGCATCTGATCTATCTCTCGAAACTCCTGCAAGCCGTCCCATATGCAGACTATCTCACTTCGCCTTTATCGGATATCACCCTTTCTCGGGTATCGCCCCCTCGCCTCCGCTCAGCGGCAGGTCGTCACGCGCATGAGAGTTATGAACTTCGTTCATAAGCGCGTTTCCTCTTCGCTCTGTACTCAAGCAGATTTCTCAGGAACAATATGATGACCGCTATGATCACCAGTATGGACGATACAGCAAATGCCGCTGTGATGGATTCCTCCGTTCCCGACATATACAGCGCATCAATCTCAAGTGGAAGTGTAAATGTCCCGCCCCTTGTCTTGGACAGTGCATTTACCGCACCGAACTCGCCTAACGCTCTTGCGGTACAGAGGATGATTCCGTATATGAGTCCCCATTTCATCTGGGGAAGTGTTATCCTTCTGAATATCGTAAAGCCCTTCGCCCCCATGAGCGCCGCTGCCTCCTCCTCATCCTTGCCCTGTGCGTTCAGCACCGGGATAAGTTCCCTCGACACAAATGGGAATGTCACGAATATGGTAGCAAGCACAACGCCCGGAACTGCAAATGTTATCCTAATGTTTGTCCCCAGCATATCATTGATCCACCTGATCGCCGGATACGTCCATCCGAGTCTTCCAAATGTCATGATGTAGGCAAGGCCTACGATGACCGGTGATATGGAAAACGGAATGTCTATCAATGTTGCCAGCACTTGCTTGCCTTTGAATGAGAACTTCGTCAGCAGCCATGCCGCACATATTCCGAAAAATGTGTTCACCACCACAGCTATGACAGTGGCGATCAGTGTGACACCAAGCGCGCTTATCACGTACTCTGTCGTGATGGACTGCAGGTAGAACTTAAAGCCCTCCTTCAGCGCACTTGTTATCACCGATATAAGTGGAACAACAAGCATGAGCACTATGAAAAGCACCGTCACGGTTATCAGTATTATCTTTGTCCTGCGCTTGCCGCGCTGCAGCTTTTCCTGCTCACTCATTTTCCGTGTCTCCTTTCTCTGTGATTTTGGTTTTTAAGTACATACACCCTTTTTGCATACCAGTCATGAATCGCTTTCGCTCGTTTCGTCCTGCAGCGGTACTAGTGCTCGAGAATACATGTATCGTAAACTCTAATGTACATATCTCTCGCTGAGTACCGGCGGACTCAAATGTCCATGACTTGGTATTGCAAAAGGGTGTATGTACATTTAATGTAACGAGCAAAATCATATTGTCAGTATCGACACTACAATGTTTCCTCATCTATAATAGGTTTGTTCTCTTGGACTGCTTTAACTGTACTATGTTGATTGCAAATAACAGTACAAATGATATGACCAGCATCACCAGTGCTATGGCTGTTGCGCTGGCATAGTCTATGTAGCTGAGCTTCTGCATGATCACGTATGATATGACCTGCGTCTGCTCCTTTGCGCTGTTGCCTGATATGTAGATGACACTGCCGTACTCTCCGATCCCTCTGGCAAATGCCAATCCAAATCCTGTAAGCAGCGCCGGTCTGAGCTCCGGAAGAATAACCTTGAAAAATGTTCTTCTCGGTGTGGCTCCCAGCATGTAGGCCGCCTCCTCGTACTGGTTGTCCATCTTCTCAAGTATCGGCTGCACCGCCCTTATGACAAATGGTATTCCCACAAATACAAGGGCGATGGTAAGTCCGATCTTTGTGTATGCAACATCTATTCCAAGAGCCGCAAGCGGCTTTCCAAGGAATCCATCTTCACTGTACAGTCTCGACAGCGTGATACCTGCAACCGCCGTTGGCAGACAGAATGGAAGTTCTATGAATCCGTCCAGTATCTTCTTGCCGGGGAAATCGTACTTTACCAGTGTCCACGCTATTATAAGTCCAAACACCGTGTTGACTATCGCCGCTATAAATGAACAGCCTATGCTGGTCTTGAATGCATTCAGCACGTTCTTCTTCATAAGCAGATGCCAGAATTCACTCGGCGAGAGCTTAAGCGATGACACCAGCACTGATGCCAGCGGGATCAAAACTATCAGCGACAGCATGGCAATGACTATTCCAAGCGTCAGATGATATCCTGGGATAACTCTGGTCTTTTTTGCATTATTCAGTTTGTCCTTCTTGCCATTTTCCTCTGCTGCCATTTTGTCTTCCAATCCATTTTAATAATCGTAAATTTCATCAAACTTTGCTCCGTCATCGAAGAAATCCTCATAAGCCTTGTCCCAGCCTCCGAAATCATCTATGGTCCACAGCTTGATGTTCAGATCAAACACATCCGCATACTCTGCGAGTATCTTTTCATTTGTCGGGCGGTATCCGCTCTCGGCCTCAAGCCTCTGGGCTTCATCGCTGTACAGGTACTTCAGATACTCTGTGCTGACCTCCTCTGTTCCATTGTGCTTTGCGTTGTCATCGACAACCGCCACACTCGGCTGAGCTAGTATACTCACCGACGGATTAACTATCTCGTAATCCTCCGGATATTCCTTCAATGTCGCTATCGCCTCATTCTCCCAGGCTATCAACACATCACCCTTGCCATTCTCCACAAATGTGGTGGTTGAACCTCTGGCTCCTGAATCCATGACCGACACATTCTGATAAAGCTTCTTCATGAACTGCCATATATCATTTTCATCACTGTACGTCTCCCTCGCATATGCAAGAGCCGCAAGGAAATTCCAGCAGGCACCGCCACTGCTCTTCGGATCAGGTGTTATGACTTCCACATCGTCCTTCACCAGATCGTTCCAATCCTGTATGTTCTTGTCATTTCCCTTTCTAACCAGAAAGACGATCGTGGATGTGTACGGCGCCGAATTCTTGCCAAATTCATCTATCCAGCCCTTATCTATCAGGTCATTTGCCGATATGAGGTCAATGTCATGCTCAAGTGCCAGTGTGACAACATCTGCATTACAGCCCTCCACCACCGATCTCGCCTGTGAGCCGGAGCCTCCATGAGACTGGATGATCTTGATGTCCTGTCCGTACTGCTCCTTGTAATACTGTTCGAACATGTCGTTGTATCGCTCATACAGCTCCCTCGTAGGGTCATACGAAACATTTGTAATTGTGATAACATCGTCCTTCTTCCCGCCACAGCCGGCCGCGCCTATCGCCAGTACCGCCGCCACGGACAGAAGCAATACTCTTTTTCCAAGTCTCATATCTTTCTCCTAATTACAGGTTAAACAGTGATGTTGAGAGGTATCTCTCTCCTGTGTCAGGGAAAAGGACCACGATGGTCTTGCCCTCGTACTCAGGTCTCTTTGCAAGCTCAGTTGCCGCATAGAGTGCCGCACCTGCGGATATTCCAACAAGAACACCATCTGTCTTTGCAATCTTTCTCGCTGTGTCAAATGCGTCATCGTTCTGAATCCTGATGATCTCGTCCACGATGCCCAGATCCATGACGCCAGGTATGAATCCGGCTCCGATTCCCTGTATCTTGTGTGGGCCGGGTGCACCACCTGAGAGAACCGGTGAATCGGCAGGCTCAACTGCAATCAGCTTGACATTCGGGTTGTGCTCCTTGAGTCCGCTTCCTGTTCCTGTGGCTGTTCCGCCTGTTCCTACTGCTGATACAAATGCATCAACCTTTCCGTCTGTATCTCTCCAGATCTCCTCTGCTGTTGTCTTCTTGTGGATAGCAGGATTTGCCTTGTTCTCAAACTGCTGTGGAATAAACGCATTTCCGTACTGCTCCTTGAGCTCATTTGCCTTGGCAATGGCTCCCTTCATTCCCTCTCTGCCAGGTGTTAACACGATCTCAGCGCCGAGAGCTGACACGATCTTTCTACGCTCAACGCTCATGGTGTCCGGCATGGTGAGTATCAGGTGAAGTCCCTTTGCCGCTGATACAAATGCAAGTCCGATTCCTGTATTTCCTGATGTAGGCTCGATGATGACTGTATCATGATTGATGAGACCATCCTTTATTCCCTGCTCGATCATGGCTGCTGCCACACGATCCTTTACTGAGCCAAGCGGGTTGAAGTACTCAAGCTTTGCAACGATGTGTGCCTTAAGTCCAAGCTCCTTCTCGTAATTTGTAAGCTCCAGAAGTGGAGTGTTTCCTATAAGTTCTGTCAACTGTGATGCTATCTTTGCCATGGTTCTTGTTTCCTTTCTTTTCTTTTTTACTTTTTCATGTCTCTATATTATTTCTTGATTCTCAACTATTTTTATATACTGTGCATTATTTTCTATATAATTCTTTTTCAGTCTAAAGTCTGAGGTTTTCAATTCATATTTTCATGATTTTCTCATTTATTGTCTTCAATCTGCTTTTAACAGGCCATCTGATAAATCTTTTCCTCTATCGCTCCCGCCAGTGCCGCATGGCCTTCAGGATTCATATGCTCCTGATCTGCCTCGCTGCTGTCTGCCACGGATGATGCCGCCAGGAATTCCACACCGAACTCATCGGCTATCTTCTTATAAACATCCGTGAGCTTTCTTGACACCTCAACAGATTCCGGTGAGAACTCAGGATCAAATTCATCCTTCCACACCTGCTCGCCTAAGTGTATCGGCGATACGAGAAGTATCCTGCTGTCCGCTGAATACTGCTTTGCCTGAATGAGCAGTCTCCGTATTCCCTTGCCTATCACATCCGGCGATGCCGAGAACACTGTCTTACAGTCATTTGTTCCAAGCATGATCACTATATTCTCCGGTTTGTGTGTCTCCAGCAGAGTCGGGAACAGCGACACGCCCTTTCTTCCCTGTCTCAGTGGATCCTCGAACACTGTTGTTCTTCCACAGAGACCTTCCTCTATGATCCTTATATCTTTATTTGCCAGCTTCTGCTGCAATATACTGGTCCATCTGATTCCCCAGGGAAATCTCTCTCCATTCTCAGGATTGTATCCCCATGTATTGGAATCTCCAAAGCACAACACCTGTTGCATGTGTCCACCTCCTGTCTTACTTTCATCTAACTCTCATCCAAATTTCATCGTCCCGTCCAATAACGTTCCAGCAACGTTCCATTCAATAAATTTCATTATCGCTTCCGCTATAAATCCACATATATCCTATCTGATATGTAGTAATTATCTGTCAACATGTTGGAGTATACAACTTATTTCCTACTATGTCAATAGGGATTATGTGTTTTTTATTTTTTCGGTAATTATATTAGATAATAAACAAAAAAGAGGCTGCGAAAAAACTCGATTGAGTTCTTTCACAGCCCCATTTATATGCCCTATCGCGGGCATCATCAGATCCGCTTATTGTGTTTGCATATTTAAATACTCTTTCTGGTCATCGCGAGCCTTTGTATCCAGAGCACATCACTCACTGTCATCACACATCCTGTAACCAACACCAAGCTCATTTATGATGTAACTCTTCTTACCCGGTTTCACTCCGAACTTCTTTCTGATATTTGCCATATTGACCTGAAGTCTCTTGGTACTCCCGGTATCATTGTAGCCCCATACCTCCTTCACGATGAAACTGTATGTGAGCATCTTTCCGGGATGTCTCGAAAGAAGATCCACGATGTTGTACTCAGTCTGTGTCAGTTTGATCTCCTCATCACCTATAAACACTCGTCTTGCCTCATAATCTATAAGCAGATCCCCTGTCTGGAATTTTCCTGTCGGAAGTTCACTATCATGTGCCTGATAAAGCGCTGTGCGGAGTGCTGATCTTACCCTCGCCACCAATTCCTCCGAGCCAAATGGTTTCGTCACATAATCATTTGCGCCAAGATTGAGAGCCTCCACCTTGTCCTTCTCATCCGACCTCGCCGAAAGGACTATGACAGGCGTAAAATCCGTCTTTCTTATCTCTGTGAGAAAAGATAGACCATCCTTGTCTGGAAGTCCCAGATCAAGTATAACTATATCTGGTCTGTGTGACGCATACATCATAATACCGCTTCCGCAGGATGTGGCTATGATCGTCTGATATCCATTTGCCTGCATTAAAGTATCCAGCAGATTATTGATATTCTGCTCATCTTCTATTATCAAGACTTTGTATTTGTTATTGCTCATCCGTAACCTCCTCTATCTTCAGTGTAAATCTGAATACTGCACCGCCTTCCACGGAATTGTATGCACTTATATCTCCGCCATGTGCTTTTATGATGGTCGCACATACCGACAGACCTATTCCAGCATTTCTTCTCTGCCTGCAGTCCACGGACGCCTCATCGGAGCTGTCTCCTAAGAGGCTGCCATCAAACAGGTGTTTCAGCCTATCCTCCGGTATTCCATCGCCATCGTCCTGTACCTCAAACACAACCCTGTCGCCATCGCATTTCACATTCAATGCCAGCTTCTTCATTCCCTCCGCATGCTGTACTGCATTCTCGAGGATATTGATGATAACCTGTTCTATGAGAATTGCATCCATTGGTATGATGACCAGCTCATCAGGCAGATCGACTTCTACCTCCTGATCAGGATATCTCTTTGCAAATTTGATAAGCACAGAATCTATGAGTTCATCCAGTGCTATGGGCGTCTTTATTAGTTTAATATCGCCATCCAGCCTGGTGATGGACAGCAGGTTCTCAACCATACGATAAAGCCACTGGGAATCCTGTTGTATTCCCCTGAGCATCTTCTCCTTCTGCTCATCCGTAAATTCGCTGCCACTCTCTATAAGTGCCGAGCTGGCTCCGTAAATGGTGGTAAGCGGAGTTCGAAAATCATGCGACACTGCACGCAGCAGGTTCGCCCTCATTTTCTCCATCTCACTTTCTTTCTTGAGCATTTCCTGATGCTTTATCTTACTTGTAAAACCACAGGTGATAAACGCTATGGCTATCATGATTATCGCCGATGTGATATTTTCAGGTATCAGGAAATCTATCTTGAAATACGGAAATGTAAATGCAAAATTCACTATTATCACGCTGACTACAGATGCCAGTATTCCATATACATACCCGTCAGTGAACACCGATATCAAAAATACTGAAAACACCATGACGGCCGGTATCAAGATGTCTGTAGTAAATGTTGTCTTTATTATCAGACACAGTCCAACCCCTATGGCTATCATCGCCAGCATCAACAGCACATTTTTTATGATGTCCTTACATTTACATTCCGTATTATTTATGCTTTTTTGTATATTTATTTTTTTCATATGTATCAATCCCTTTGGATTATTTTAAAGAAAGCGCCACCAGTACACCTTATG
>USSH01000098.1 GCA_900557435.1 uncultured Coprococcus sp.
TCAGCAACCGCCTGGGCATCCATGTTCCACAGTGATTCCAGAAGTTTTCTTGATCCATCAACTGCACGTGTAACGTCATCCCATTGCATCGTGCTTATAGCATTTACATACTCCTTAGAGACCTCTTTGTTTGGAATCGCAACAGTTTCACCATCACTGTTATATGTGAGATACCCCAAATGTACAAGAAGCGTAAGAACATCATCCTTTGATGCAAATGTGGTCATATCATTGCTGAATGTTCCGGTGTTGACACGGACACTCTCACCTGCCAGCATCTTTACCACCGCATCCTTAAGTCCATCCATATTCATCTGTATATATATTTTCAATGCCTCATATGTCTCAGTCTGATTCCAGTATGTGCCAAATCTATGACGCAGCATAGCCTCAACGACTGATTTTGGACTATACATGGAGAATTTCAAATCTCCTGAAGCAGTGTGCGACACCAGATGATATCCATTGTACCAGTCCTTTGCCTCATCAAACTCCATATTATACTGTTCGCACAACTCCCTTACCTCCGTCTCCGTAAATCCAAAATATTCTGCCAGATTTCCTGGATCAGTCATTGAATATTCCATAAACATATTAAGAGCGGAATGTGAACCATATTTTTTTATCGGCAAAATTCCAGTCATGTATGCCAGAGCAACATAATCCTTGTCCTTTAGCCACGACCTCAGAAAATCAAGATATTTCTTCTGTGCATCCTTATCCTGCTCGTATTCTCTAAAAAGGCAATCCCATTCATCTATAAGTATAACAAACGGATGTTTAGTTGCCGAGTATATATCTTTCATGGCAAATACCAGATTGTCCGTGCATACATATTCTGGATACGCGCTCACCAATTCTCTGATAAGTCTGTCCTGTATCAGTTTAAGCATATCTGTAACATTATCAGTCGCGCTGAGGAATTCCTGCATATCCACTTTTATAACGTCATACTGATTGAGATGCTTTTCAAATGTATCGCTGCTTTCTATCTTAAGATCGTGAAACAAATGCATAGAATCCGCACATCTTCCATAATATGCCGCAAGCATATCAGCAGCCATCGACTTACCAAATCTTCTTGGACGACTTACACACATATAGCGTTGTAAAGTTCCAAGGCTCTTATTGGTTACATCTATCAATCCACTTTTATCTATAAAAATCTGTGACTGCCTTGCCATTTTAAACAGATCATTTCCCGGATTCAAATAACTGCCCATATACATACCTCCTGAAGTCTAATGTAATTAGTATAACATAGCCTCCAAACATTGGCGATAGCAAAAATAAGAGTCCTGCAATAACATATATTGCAGAACTCCTTTGTATTTATTCACATTCACTCTTACTTGTGAGCCATTGTCTTGATCTCTGTGTCGATCTTCTGTACGAACTCGTCAAGTGGAAGAACTGTTGTGTCAGCCTCACCGTGGAGTCTGTATGATACTGTTCCGTTCTCAGCCTCATTGAATCCGATTACGAGAAGGTATGGAACCTTCTGAACCTGACCCTCACGCATACGATAACCAAGCTTCTCTGCTCTGTCATCAAGCTCTACACGAACATCGATGGCATCAAGGGCATCAACAACCTTGTGAGCATATGCCATGAGATCCTCGTTGTCCGTCTTTACAGGCATAACTCTTACCTGTACAGGTGCAAGCCATGTTGGAAGATTTCCCTTTGTCTCCTCAAGGATGTAAGCCATGAATCTGTCGAGAGATCCAAGGATGGCTCTGTGGAGAACTACAGGTGTCTTCTTCTCGCCGTCCTTGTCGATATACTTCAGGTCGAACTTGGCTGGCAGACAGAAGTCGAGCTGACATGTCGAGAGTGTATACTCATTTCCTACGGCCGGCTTAACATTTACATCAAGCTTTGGTCCGTAGAATGCAGCCTCACCGATCTCCTCTGTGTAATCGATTCCTATATCATCAAGAACTCTTCTGAGTGCATTCTCTGCTTTGTTCCACATCTCATCGTCATCGTGATACTTTACCTTGTCCTCCGGGTCACGGAGTGACAGTACGCATCTGTAATCTGTGATTCCGAAATCCTTGTATGTGTCAAATATGAGCTTAACAACTCCTGCAAACTCTTCCTCGATCTGGTCTGGTGTCACAAATATATGTGAATCGTTCTGACAGAAGTGTCTTCCTCTCTCAATACCCTTGAGTGTACCACTTGCCTCAAATCTGAAGTCGTGTGCGATCTCAGCGATCCTGATAGGAAGATCCTTATATGAGTGCATCTTGTTTGCATATATCATCATGTGGTGCGGGCAGTTCATTGGACGAAGTACAAATGACTCTCCCTCCATCTCCATTGCAGGGAACATGTTGTCCTTGTAGTGATCCCAGTGACCTGATGTCTTGTAGAGGTTTACTGTACCTACACAAGGTGTCATAACGTGGAGATAGCCAAGCTTTCTCTCCTTGCGCTTGATGTAGTTCTCAAGCTCCTGCCATACTGTATATCCCTTTGGAAGGAACATTGGAAGTCCACGTCCTACAAGGTCATCGACCATGAAGAGCTGCATGTCCTTGCCGATCTTTCTGTGGTCTCTCTCCTTAGCCTCCTCAAGTAACTGAAGATGCTCATCAAGCTCCTCCTTTGTAGGGAAGCACACACCGTATATTCTCTGGAGAACCTTGTTCTTGCTGTCGCCCTTCCAGTAAGCTCCTGAATGTCTGATGAGCTTGAAGTTACGGCAAAGCTTTACATTGTCTACGTGAGGTCCACGGCAGAGGTCTGTGAAATCACCCTGCTCATAGCATGTGATCGTTCCATCCTCAAGTCCATTTATAAGATCGAGCTTGTACTCGTCATCCTTGAACATCTCAAGAGCTTCTTCCTTGGATATCTCCTTGCGGATGATCTTCTTGCCGCTCTTGGCAATCTTCTTCATCTCTTTCTCGATGGCTGCGAGATCTTCCTCGCCTCTGATAACGTCATCGCCGAGATCTACATCGTAGTAGAATCCTTCTGCAACTACCGGTCCTACCCAGAACTTTGCCTGTGGGTACAGATGCTTGATAGCCTGTGCCATAAGATGTGCACAGGAATGATTCAGTGTCTTAAGCTGTTCGTCTTCTTTGAAATTAACCATGTCAGTTCTCCTTCTTACTTCTTATAAAGTGAAAATACGTTGCAGACGCAGCAGACATCAATATATATTCTGCCCGGCGTCTGGTTATACATAAGCTTCCTGTAACAACTAAAAAAACACCCCTAGATATAATCTATCTAAGGGTGCGCATGCACGTTTCCACCTTAACTTTTAACTCAATTACACCTTTAACGCAGCTACGCGGTGACGCTTATATCGCGCACGGCTCGGGAGTGGTCTTCATGTGATATATCATAAGCTGCTCCCACCATATGTTCAGAATTAATATCTGATCTCTGTCTGATTTCTCTGACTGATCTCATCTAATCCACATATGCAGCTCTCTCTGGATGCATCCACCACATTACTCTTTCCGTCTATGCCTTTGTCATATCTGCCACCTAGTGTAGCACGATATATTTTTTTTCACAATAGTAATTTATAGGTTTTTTATTTTTTTGTCTTTATTTTTTCAACCATTTTCAGCCTTTTTCAGCCAATCAAACGCCTATAGGCTTCTTTCTACTTTATCTTCATGAAAAGTTTCGTATTTGTATTCCCGTATACATGCCACTATTTTTATGCCTACCTCATCTCCATGGAAAGACTCATATCCTGGCCGTCCACCATAAGAGTTCCCATGCTGCCACATACCACAGGCATCATCGGTGACAAATGTCCAAGATCCACATCCATCACAACAGGCACATTGTATTTTCCAATGATTCCCAGCACAGCCTGATACTGGTCAAGGCCCATCATCTCCTGTCCGAACTGCAGCGGTCTGCCGATCATAAAGCCCTTACAGTATCTGAACCAACCACCGTTGTCCATCTGCCACATAGCACGTCTTATGGACATGACGTTCAGATCGCAGGACTCGAGGAACCAGATAAAACCATCATCCTTATATCTCTCAAGGAATCCGCCAGCACGGTCAAACTTTGTTCCTATAAGGTTCACCAGACAGTCCATGCAGCCGCCTATCATTCGTCCGCTCACCTGGAACTTCTCTGGATATCCCTTTATCACCCTCGGCTCCGTGATGTTGTACGGCAGGAATGGATGCTCCTCATCCCTGAGGGACTCCTTCTCCCATCCGTCGTATCCGGCAAATGACAGTTTCTGTCCCTGAAGGACCGCCATAGCATCCGCAACCGATCGGTGCCACGGCTCCTGTCCAAATGCCGCCGCACACAGACCATATATGGACGCCGTATCGCACAAAGTGGTGAGCAGGAACGTGAGGTTTGTATTGTCCGAATATCCCATGAACCACTTCGGGTCTGCTGCCCTCAGCCTGTCAAAATCAATATAGTTAAGTATCTCACACATGAGCTCCCCGCCGCCGCAGGATATGAGTGCATCGTTCTTCTCCGATGTGTAATAGTCATTTATCTCCTGCCCGCACAGCTCAGGCTTATTGCTGATTCCTATGCCTTCTCCTACATAGCAGTTTGGCCCGATCTGTATACCGAATCCCATATTCCTGAAGTTCTCCTGCGCCCTGCCAAATGCAGTCTTATACGGCTCCGTATCACAGCCAAATGATGGCGCAACGAAACCTATCGTATCGCCCCTTTTTATAAATTTCGGAAATCTCATATATTATCTGCAGGTATCCCTGCCTACCTCCTTCTACATCAGCTTCAATATCCACTCCACCACGAACACTGTCACACATGCCGCAGCAGCGACAACTATAAGTCCCTTCTGCTTTATTCCAAGTATGAGTGCAACCGCAAATCCACACACAGCGCTTATGATGCTCTCCGTACTGTATAAAATGGACGGAAGCGTCAACGCCGTGAGACATGAATACGGCACATAGTAAAGGAATGAATTGACAATTCTGTTCTCTATCTTCTTGCGGAACGCCACAAGCGGCACCATTCTTATGAGGTAAGTGACGACCGCCATGGTTATTATATATATGTATATATTCATCACTGCACCTCCACGTCGTTATTATCTTTTGTCTTTTTTATAGCATCCTGCTTTTCTTCTTTCTCAGCTCCCACAGGGAAGAATATAGCTCCTATCACAGAGGCTGCCACCGTGCTTATGATTATGGCAATTCCAGTCGATATGAATTTGAATATTGGAACGTAATACAGCACACATGATATGGCAGCAGCCACAAGTGCCACTATGGCAACCGGTCTGGACTTCTTCGCAACCGGCATGACTATGGCAACAAACATTCCGTAGAGTGCCAGGCTTAATGCGCTGCTGATGGACTTTGGAAGAAGTCCCGATGCCACTGCACCGAACAGGGTTCCGCCTGTCCAGCCGACTATCGGCAGCAACTGAAGTCCTATCATATAGCCAAATGTCAATTCCTTCACATGTCCCATGGCAACCGCAAATATCTCGTCAGTATTTGCAAATGCGATCACAAGCCTCTCCTTGATGCCTACTGCCTCCCCAAGTTTCTGCGAGAGTGACAGGCTCATAAGGGAATATCTCAGATTGATTATGAACTGTGTGAGTATCATCTCAACCAGCGTTCCCCCCGCAAGGATGATCTTGAGTCCGGCAAACTGTCCCGCACTGGTTACATTTGTCAGACTTATGATGACCGCCTGAAAACTTGTAAGTCCTCCCTTCACCGCCAGCAGGCCAAAACTAAAACTTACCGCGAAATACCCCAGTGCTATCGGTATTCCATCCTTTAATCCTTTTCTAAATTCCATCTCTAATACTACTTCTTTCGTTACAAATTTGTGTTATCTATTTCTTCTGCGCCCTCCGCAGTCGTAACACTTCACATATCGCCACACAAGTCTATCTTTGAAACCCAGACTCCAGTATGTGTAAGCTCTTATCTTATTATATAACTTTCTTGCCAGTTTTATCTGCTCATCATCCGGTGTCTTCTGTCCATACACCGCTGCCTGAACACAGGCGACAAATATCTTAAACTCATCGTCTCTGATTATATCCACTCTATCGGTTACTATATCGGCATACTCACTGTCGTTTTCACCGGTTCCCTCAGTCAATCCAGCAAATGTAAGCATATCCCACATAGCCGCTGAGATCTCATGAACCGCTGATATTCTATCTCTTCCGACAAGTTTTCTCCTTCGACGAGTCACAACCACCCGTCTTCTGATCATCACTGATGCGGCTAATACTGCAAATATCAGAATAACAGTTACTGCTATCTTTACAGGTCTGCTGTCAAATAATTCCGATATTCCCCCCGATGAATCATCCTGGCTGTCATCTCCGCCACCGGACTGGTTCGAGCTATTGTCATCTCCTGTCCCTGTATTTTCCGTACTGTCATCACTGTCATCCGTGGAAACCTCACTGGTCGAAGCTGCCACCTTTTCAGTGGATGAACCAGACGTTCCACCGCTGTTGTCATTTGCCTGTTCAGTTGTATTTGCTGTTGTGATCTCCGTTGTGATCTCCGTGGTCATCTCCGTAGTTATACTCTCTGCAGTCGTGGTCGCATCATTGTTATCAGGATCTTCATTATCCCCATTCTCTCTCTGCGTACCCGACTGATCAGGTTCGTCCGGGATTCCAAGAGTTTCTGCCCTGTTGCCCAGAGGGGTGGCATCAACTATGATCCAGTCTTCTTCTTCTTTTTCATACGCCTCAACCCATGCATGACTATACTTTTCCAATATATAGGCATGATATGTTCCATCTGTCTGCCGGGTCCACGCTGACGATGGGACTACATATCCTGTATTATATTTTGTAGGCACACCTATTGTCCTAAGACCTATAGCCGCCGCTGAAGCAAAATGTACACAGTATCCCTCATGTCCTGTATAAAGGGCATACAGCACAGGATCCTCATTTGACGCAAATGGTTTGGGCGATATCGTATAAGAAATGTGCTTTCTTATATAATCAACTACCTTGTCCACCGCCGCAGCCTCGTCAGTACCTGTATCGGACGTAAGTTCCTCCATGGCTTTCCCATATCCTGCAAACGTGTCCGGATCATATCTAAGCAGGATCTCACTATCAGGAGCATAACCTATATCCCTGTTTCTCCACGTTCCGCTGTCATATACAACATAACTTCTGGACTTGACATACAGATTTCCCTGTGGTTTTTCGTTTCGGGTGATCTCATCCACCACCTCGTCAGTGGGTTTGACCTCCGAGCCATCCACCCGGTAATAGGTTGAGTATCCTTTCCCTGAATCTCCTGAGAAAAAATATTCAACATTCTCCACCATCTCAATGAGCACTCCCTGGAACTTTACCCCACGTTCATACGCACTGCCATATATAAGCATCGCCGCTATTATACAGAACGCCAGTGCTACAAGGGGCACCGTCACATTCCAAACTACCGAAAGCGGCTGTCCATTGCGCATGAGAACATACCTTGCCACTACAAGTGACAAAACAGTGAGTATGATACCCGCAGGGCTGACTTTTACATTCAGCATGGCACCTGATGCCATAAAAAGAAACGCCAGTCCCACCGCGATCATTATGCTGTTGCACCTGTATATCATATAAGTCGCAAAAAACATCGCAACAGCCATCACAAACAATACAAACTCACATACCGCAGCAATACTTATGTAGTCGAGGTCAAATGCTCCCGTCTTAATGCCATATGCTCTTTTTAGTTCGTATGCAATACTGTAGATCACGCCTCTTCCGCCGGCATAAAGCATCTTTCTTCTGGCAAGTCCCCACACCAGAAGCACGCACACCGGAACAAGTATATCAGTAACCCTCTTCTCCTTTCTGAGAAGATACCAACAGCTGTATACCGCCGCCACAACCAGCCCACCAACAACGCAAAGCAGCGTCATGTTCGCTGATTCTATATATTTTTCTATATCTGAACCAAATGCAATGTCTCCCACCAGATATGCTATTCCAGATGCGAGCATCCACACTGCCAGCATTAATATAATTTTCAATTCTGCACCCCTATCCAGCAGACAGTCTGCCAAAACGGTTTTCTATACCAATCTACACAGTAAGACATATATGTGTCAGATCTTCCTTAAGTGTATCAAAGTTAACATGATAGCTGTCATCTCCGCACTTTATAACACCTTTCATATCAATATCTATAAAGCTTGTAAAATCCTCTCCGCGGAATTTATCTCTGTACATACCTATTACATCATATTTGTCCATA
>USSH01000099.1 GCA_900557435.1 uncultured Coprococcus sp.
TAGCCGAATTCCATATAATCAACCCCCGCCTTGATGTTCGCTTCATAGAGGGCTCTTATAAACTCGTCAGTAAAATAGAAATCATTGACAAGTCCTCCATCTCTTATTGTTGCGTCAAGTACCTGAATGTCAGGTCTGTAGGTGATCAAATCTCCGCCTATCATAATAGTGTCCTCCTTCTTGTTTTTTTGATTTTCTCTTTTTCTCTTTTGGTTTTTCTCTCTGATATTTCTGAGTCTATTTACTGCAAAGCTGTTTTCCAGTTTGATTCTATTTACTACAATCCGTCTTTCCGATTTGTATTCTTTAGATATCCGCTCCTCAGTTTTCTCAATTTAAACTTGCGTCACTTTAACGCGTTGGCGTATGTTAGTGACTTTATTTAGTATAGCACATAAATAAATTAATGCAAGGACTTTATTCAAAAATGCAATCTTTGGTGATTCTGTTTTTATCTACAGACCAGGATCTAAATTTCTCACCTTAGAACAGTCTGCTGTTTTTATCTTTTTTTGCAGGAAAATCTAAGTCTCAGGATAATTTTATCCTAAACAAGCGAAATATAGCCCAAAAGATACAACTTTCTGGAACTTTGTATCTTTTAGGCCTTAATTATTGATTTTAGGATAATTTTGTATCTTTTTTCTTGTTTTCACTGTAATTTGAGATAATCTGACTTCATCTATCCGATTCCAATAACTTTCAAACAACTCTCAAGCATTTCTCAAACAATTCTCAAGCATCTCCCAAGCAATTCTCAAGCAACTTTCAACCGACTTTCAATTACTCAAAACTACTTAAAACTAGCTCAGATCCTCGCCGTTGGTCTCGATGACCTTTTTGTACCAGTAGAAAGAATCCTTTCTGTATCTCGCAAGATCCTTCATGTCGAATTCATCTCTGTTGACATATATAAAGCCGTATCTCTTGGTGATTCCCTCGTGGGTGGACACGAGATCAATTGCTGACCAAGGGCAGTAACCCATCATCTCTGCGCCCTCGTCTGCTGCCAGCTTGATCTGCTCTATATGCTTTCTTAAGTACTCTATACGATAGTCATCGTGTACCTTGCCGTCCTCTGTGAGCTTGTCATATGCGCCGAGCCCATTCTCTGTCACGATCATAGGAAGGTGATATCTGCTGTACATCTCTCTTATAGTTGCCCTGAAACCGTCAGGGTCTATCTCCCAGCCAAACTCTGTGCGGAGAAGATTTGGATTTGGATACGCCTTGTATACCCCCGGCTCAATACCGGCTGATTGCTGATCCTTTTTTTCTGAGTCCGTCACAGCAACCGGGCTGTCATCCCACTCAACCGTTGCAGTGTTATAATAATTAAAGCCTATAAAATCAGGCCTTGCCTGCGCCATGATATCCATATCTCCAGCCTCAATAACAGGGATAGCGTCATGCTCTTCAAGGAACTTCCACACCAGGTCGTTGTATCTTCCATACACTGCCATATCAAGGTAAAGCCAGTTTCTTATCGCATTGAAGTTCTGTGCTGCCAGGACATCCTTCGGCTTGCATGTTGCAGGATATACCAGAGAGATGTTCGGGGCAGGACCAATCTTTGCACCAGGGCACATCTCGTGGAGAAGTTTCATGGCCTTTGCCTGGGCAAGGAGCATGTGGTGATTCTCCTGATAAAGCTTCTTGTATTTATTTGTCACGCCTTCCATGTTGCAGGTTCCGATCACGTCACCCACAAGTGTGAGCATGTTCTGCTCATTGATCGTCAGCCAGTACTTTACTCTGTCGCCATAATTTGTGTAGAGAAGCTTTGCAAATTCAACAAACTCGTCAACGCTCTCTCTTCTCGACCAGCCACCCTTTTTCTCAAGAGCCGCAGGAAGATCAAAGTGGAACATTGTGACAAGAGGTTCGATTCCGTACTTAAGGCACTCATTTATCACGTTGTTGTAGAAGTCAATTCCCTCCTGGTTTACTCTGCCTGTTCCTTCAGGAAGAACTCTGCTCCACGCGATGGAGAATCTGAATGTCTTGAATCCCATCTCAGCCATGAGGGCTATATCCTCTGCGTATCTGTGGTAAAAATCAGCGCACACGTCCAGCTCACTTGTTCCCGCTGGAACTGTCTTGATATCCTGCACACTTGGACCCTTGCCGTGTGATAGATTGGCACCCTCAACCTGATATGCGCTTGTTGATGCTCCCCAGAGGAAATTCTCCGGAAGTCCATGTTTCTTTGTGATTATCATAGTTTTGTCCCTCCATATTTTATTTATAATATTACCTGTCTTTACTTCACGCCCTCATACTTCTGCTTGTAGTTGTACAGCGCGCCAAGAAGGTTCGAATCATTGCGGAACTTGCATGTGTCGATAACCATGCCATCGTAGGTCTTGGTCATCTTTCTTATCTTGTCCACATATTTCTTAACCCCCGGAACAAAGTTCGGGTTGGCACTCATTCCGCCTCCAATAAGTATGACATCCGGATCTATCGTCATGTACAGATTACAGCAGAGCTTCGCTATGGAGAAGTATGAGTCCTCAACCATATCTATGATCTCCTGATTGCCCTCATCTATCCACTGATATACCATCTCACCTGACACCTCTTCCGGCTTCATATGCATGATCTTGGATGCCTTGTATGTAATGGAGCTTGCAGTGCATGTTGAGGTTACCATGAACGGGTTATATTCAAATGTCTCCTCGACAGTCAGCTCTTCACAGCATCTGACATTATCAGCTTCTTCCCTTGTCATGTTCATGAGGGCATATGACAATTCACCGGCAAGAAGTCTCTTGCCCCTGTGGATCTTTCTGTCAATGATTATTCCACCGCCGATTCCTGTACCCACTACAACGACCGCTGCATTTGTAGCCGTGCTGGCATTGCCCAGCCACACCTCTGCGAGAGCCGCACATTTGCCATCGTTCTCAAGAGCTACAGGCACACCGCCGCATGCTTCTGATATCAGATCGCCAAGATGTGCACCGTCAAGATACTTGATCCCGCCACCGCCATATACTATGCCGCGCTCAACATCGATCTGTCCAGGAAGCCCCATGGCAATTCCTGTTATCTCATTCTCTGGTGCTTTCTCGTCATACACCTTCTTGATCTGCGCCACAAACGCCGGAGTTCCAGCCTCAGCATATCTGTCGGTTGGAGTCTTACCCTTTCCCGATATATTGCCCTCATCGTCCATTAACCCATACTTTATAAATGTCGCCCCTACATCAAATACTAAATACATAAGTCCCTCCTGTTTTTCTCATTAACCCTTGTTTTTTTCTTTTATGCTTTCCTTTTATGCTTTTCTTTGTTCATTATGCCATTTATTCCGACTAAATCCAATTGGTTATTTTGCTTTTTGCATTTTGAGATATTTCGTTTTGAGATATTTCGTTTCGAAACATTGCGTTTCGAGACATTTATTTTTAGGTACTTCTTTTTATAATTTCTCCATTTTTTCCATTTCAAAGGAATTTTATTATTTTCTGTGACAAAATTATCCTAAACCGGGCATAAAATATCCCCCAGGATACAAATTTCAAATTTTTATACCCTGAGGGGGGAATTATGCTTTTTCTGGATAATTTTATCCTAAAACACAGTATTTTATGTTGCAATGTTACAATTGACGCAATTGATAAGATCGGGACGATACATGAAAGGTACACGCATCCCAAAAGGACTTCTGATTTATATTTATCTATTTACCTATATATTTTTTTTATTCACCTTGTCACTCTCGTTCTCTCCACAGCATCCTTCCAGCCTGCAAGGAGCGTCTCCCTCTTATCCTCGGTTATCCCCGGCTCAAATCTTCTGTCGGCCTTCCAGTAACCCTTGATCTCATCCAGACTGTCATAGTAGCCAACCGCAAGTCCAGCCAGATATGCAGCTCCCAGAGCTGTTGTCTCCGTGATCACAGGCCGCACAATCTCGGCATTCTCTATATCTGCCTGGAACTGCATCAGGAAGTTGTTGGCACTTGCACCGCCGTCCACTCGAAGGCTTGTGATAGAAAGTCCTGCATCCATCTCCATAGCCGCAAGAACATCCGATGTCTCATATGCCAGCGATTCAACTGTCGCCCTGACAAAGTGTGCTCTACTGGTTCCCCTTGTAAGTCCGAACACAGCACCTCTGGCGTACGCATCCCAGTAAGGGGCGCCAAGGCCTGTAAATGCAGGTACCACATACACTCCGTTGCTGCCCGGTACAGACAGGGCAATGCGCTCAGTATCCGCCGCACTGTCTATGAGCTTCATCTCATCCCTGAGCCACTTGATGGCTGCTCCAGCCACGAACACACTTCCCTCAAGCGCATAGCTGACTTTTCCGTCAAGTCCTATGGCTATGGTGGTGAGAAGTCCCTGCTGTGAGTCAACTGCCTTATCCCCCGTATTCATGAGAAGAAAACAACCTGTTCCGTAGGTGTTCTTCACATCTCCTGCCTCAAAGCAGCACTGCCCGAACAGCGCAGCCTGCTGGTCTCCGGCAACTCCCGCTATAGGCACCTCACCGCCAAATATCTCCCTGTCCGTGTATCCGTATATCTCACTGGAATTTTTCACTGCCGGAAGCATACTCTCCGGGATGTTGAACTTTGCAAGTAATTCCCTGTCCCACTCCAGTGTATGAATGTTGAAAAGCATGGTACGCGATGCGTTTGTGTAGTCCGTTGCGTGAACCCTTCCGCCTGTGAGCTTGTATATAAGCCATGTGTCAACTGTTCCGAACATCAGCTCCCCCGCCTCTGCGCGTTCCCTGGCTCCCGGCACATTGTCAAGTATCCACTCTATCTTCGTTGCAGAGAAATACGGATCAACTATCAGTCCCGTTTTCTCCCTTATCACCTTGTCATATCCTTCAGCCTTAAGCTGCTCTATCCTGTCCGCAGTTCTCCTGCACTGCCACACTATAGCATGATACACCGGATTGCCGGTCTTTCGATCCCACACTATGGTTGTCTCTCTCTGATTGGTGATTCCTATGGCGGCTATGTCCTCGGTGCGGATTCCCATGGTCTCCCTCGCCTCCATCATCACCGACATCTGGGTTGCCCATATCTCCATAGGGTCATGCTCCACCCAGCCGTTATTCGGGAAATGCTGGGTGAACTCCTTCTGTTTCACTGAGCATATCCTGCCCTCTTTATCAAATATTATCGCCCTTGAGCTGGTCGTTCCCTGATCCAGCGCCATTATATAATCTGCCAAATTGTTCCTCCTATTAACACGGGCGCTCGGCCCTAGTCATTTTTCAAATAATTTTCCCTCAGGTGTTCGTTCACCCTCTCAACCTCTGCCTTGAAGTCCCGTGAGGACATGCGGATCGCGCCCTGTCCCATGGTGACTATCTGCTCCAGTCCGTCTGATGTAACCACTGTGACCTTGTGCTTTCTCGCAAGCTCATGTGTGAGCTTTTCTATGTGCGCATCAGCGGTCTCGCCCTCTTTTGTGTACACAACCTCTATATCGTCATAAGGGAATCTCTCCCCCTTGTTGTCCTTCACCTTGTAACCGTCAAATACCACTATCAGATGACAGTTCATATATCCCTGATAGTTCGACAGGATATCCATGAGCTTACCTCTCGCGGAGTCTATGTTGTGCTCCGACAGTTCCCGAAGTGTATCCCACGCAAATATGACGTTGTAACCATCCACTATGACATAATCCTCGCCAGTCTTTCTGCGCTTAAATGCTCCAGGTGTCGCTATCCCTCTGTCGGCTGGCCTGCTGCCCACAAGAGGTCCATTCCCAGGCTGTCTGTCTCTGGACTGACTCTTATTATACTGTACATTTCCACGATATCCCGAATTTGAAGAATCTCCTGCCGTACCAACAGACGCGCCGCCTCCGGCTGTGCCATCACTTCCTCTGCCGGAAGTTCCATTTACCTTATACTCAGATGTAGTTCTCCTGAATCTTCCGTTCAGTGCCACATCCTTATCCTTGTAATCTCCGCCAAATGTCCTTGCAAATATCTCGCTGAGTTCCTCGTCCGTGATGGACATATCCGACACGCTCTTTCCCGGCCTGTTCACAGGAATATCCGTAACATCGCCATCCTCTGTATACCCCAGCTGACCTGAGATCTCAAATCCCGGATCCTCCTTCACATGCATGTTCTCATACACATCGTACCAATCAACCAGATAACCTGCACCGTGGGCACAGAATACCGATGATGATGGATTAACCCTGTCAAGCTCAGGATCATAATGTCTCTCAGCCAGAACCTCTTCGGTGTTGTGACATGGCTGATAGCCTTCTATATCCACCTGAAGCCTGCCTGTACCTCTGGAAAATGCCGTGAGCTCACTATAATACTCTCTCATAGTGTATACCGGGGCATGTCCAGTGATAACCGTTGTCTCGCCTGCGATCTCCTGCCCGTCCATGCTGCCGCTCATCTTCACTATGTCAGCAAGCACTCTGCCCGCATACTCCTGCGGCACCTCTATTTTAAATGCATACACCGGCTCAAGCAAGACACTTTCCGCCATCATAAGTCCCTGTCTCACAGCCCTGTATGTCGCCTGCCTGAAATCACCGCCCTCAGTGTGCTTCTGATGTGCCCTGCCTGCGGTGATAGTTATCTTCATATCCGTGATCGGGGATCCCGTCAGCACCCCTCTGAATTCCCTTTCCTGTAGATGAGTCAGGATCAATCTCTGCCAGTTCTTGTCCAGAACATCCTCGCTGCAAATGCTGTCAAAGCACATTCCGCTGCCATTTTCCATAGGTTCAAGCAGCAGATGTACTTCAGCGTAATGTCTGAGCGGTTCAAAGTGTCCCACTCCCATGACCGGAGCTGCAATCGTCTCCTTATATGATATCCTGCCCTGACCGTACGTGATGGCTATGCCAAATCTGTCTCTGACCATCTGCGCCACGACCTCCAGCTGCACCTGGCCCATGACCTTGATGTATATCTCACCGGCTGCCTCATTCCACTGCACCTGCAGCAATGGATCCTCTTCCTCCAGCTGTCTGAGCTTTGACACCATCGTGACCGCATCCACATCAGTCGGGTACATGACCTTATAGCTGAGAACCGGCTCCAGGCTTGGGAGCTCTCCATCCGGGCAGGCACCGATTCCCTGTCTGCCGTAGGTATTCACCAGTCCCGGAACAGCACATACACAGCCCGCAGTGACATGATCCACCATGTCATACTTTGCGCCGGAGTATACCCTTATCTGATTTACCTTTTCAAGTGTTTCCTCGCCCTGTCTGCCTGTAAGCGTGAGTACATCCTTTAGTCTCAGGGTTCCCCCTGTGATCTTCATATAGGTCAGCCTCTCTCCTTTGTCATCACGGCTGATCTTAAATACCCTCGCGCCAAATTCATCCCTTCGCCGAGGCTCTGTCACATATCTGGTCATTCCATCCAGCAGCTCAGCCACACCATCATTTTTAAGTGCCGAACCAAAATAACAAGGAAACAGCTTTCTGTCTGCCACAGCCTTAGCTATGTCATCTTCCCGGTTTTCCCCGGTCTCGAGGAATCTCTCCAGCATGTTCTCATCGCACATGGCTATGTGTTCACCAGCATCTTCACATAAAAAATCGACACAGCCATCACTCAGTCTGTGTCTGATATTGTCCATGAGATACTCCCTGTCATACCCCGTCATGTCCATCTTATTTACAAATATAAATACAGGAATCTCATATCTCTCAAGCAGTTTCCACAGCGTCTCCGTGTGGCTCTGCACTCCGTCCATGCCATTGATGACCAGAACCGCATAATCAAGAACCTGCAGTGTCCTCTCCATCTCCGTTCCGAAATCCACATGTCCCGGAGTGTCAAGCAGTGCTATATGCATATCACCAAAGTTAAGCTCCGCCTGCTTGGAAAATATCGTAATTCCCCTGTCCTTTTCCTGACTGTCTGTATCAAGATATGTATCCTGATGATCCACACGGCCAAGCTTTCTTATCCTTCCAATCTGGTATAGCATCGCCTCGGAGAGTGTGGTCTTGCCTGAATCAACGTGGGCCAGTATGCCCGCGACTATGTTCTTCATATGTATCTTTTCCCTTCACCAGCCGATATATATCACCTGCCACGCATCTTGCTAACCATTGATATATATCGGTTCTTTATAAACTCATTTAACGGTTCAGCTATGAGTCTGTATCCGCCATACTAGATTCCCTATTTTTCATTCTGTGCCGCCTTATATCTCTTAAACCTCTTGAAGAATATGGCTGTAAATGCACCTATGATAAATGGGAACATGAAT
>USSH01000100.1 GCA_900557435.1 uncultured Coprococcus sp.
CAGCATGGTTGTAACGGGAACTTCCATAGCGACAATAGCGGGACTGCCGCTTGGAAGACTGGTTGGACAGTATATGGGATGGAGAGTCACATTCCTGATAGTGGGTATTATAGCATTTGCAGTACTTGTGTATATGGCATTTGTGTTCCCGAAGATCGCAAGCGGAGAGCAGTTCCATGTGAAGGATCTCCCGGCTCTTTTGAAGAATCCGCTGCTCATCTGCCTGTATGTGCAGACGATACTGTTCGTGCTTGGATACTATACTGTGTACAGCTATATAGAGCCATTTATGCAGCAGGTTGCAAGGCTCCAGAACAATGTCATCACCATAGTGCTTCTGATATTTGGCGCGATGGGACTTATCGGAAGTTACCTGTTCTCGAAGCTTTATGACAAGCACAGATTTGCATTTATAGGGACGGTTATGGCAACGCTTCTTGTATGGCTGCTGCTTTTGCTTCCGGCATCAAAGAGCCTGGCAACTATGGTCATTCTCTGTGCATTCTGGGGAATCACGGCCATGGCATTTAACGTAACTACTCAGTCGGAGGTCATTAGAAGTGTGGATGAGAAGGGCTCAGCCGTTGCGACAGCCATATATTCAGGACTTTTCAACCTTGGCATAGGTGGTGGAAGCTGGGTAGGCGGAATAGTGTGCGACAAAGGTGCGATATCGTATATAGGATTTGTAGGTGCGGTATTTGCAGTTATATCAGTTCTGTTCTTTGCCTTTGTGCTTCTCAGAAAATTGAGACAGAGTGTGAACTGACAGCGTATTTGCATATATTAAATGTAATTGAAATATAATGGCGCGGCAGTGCTGGCATGCAGGTTCGGTTTGGAACATGGCATGCCGGCACTGCCGTTTTTTAGTAAGTTTCAAATAATGGGTTGACAAATTATCAAAATGATAATATCATGTAAACAACTTGTAGATATTATCAAAATGATAATAATGGCAATGGTGATGACGCATGTAGATGTACTTATATGTTTTACAAGGAATCTGTGCCTTTGTGGATTTCCTCATGGAAGCAGAGAGCAGAAAATTGAAAAATCGAAAATTTGCTAATCGAAAATTGACCAATCGAAAATTTGAAGTTGATAGTTCACTGGAAAAGGAGAAGAATTATGGACAATAACAAGAAAAAGACACTTATAGTAGTTGACATGCAGAATGATTTCATCGATGGAGCACTCGGGACAAAGGAGGCTGTTGCCATCGTGGAGAATGTGAAAGATAAGATAAAAGAGTATGCTGACCGCGGGGATGAGATCATCTTCACAAGGGATACACATTATGAGAACTACATGGAAACCAACGAGGGAAAGCATCTTCCGGTTCCTCACTGTATAGAGGAGACCAAAGGCTGGGAGATCGCAGATGGTCTTGAGGTTCCGGGCGCTATATACATCAACAAGACCAGCTTTGGATATACAGGCTGGGGAGACTTTGATCTTCAGGATGTTGAGATGGTCGGACTCTGCACAGACATTTGTGTTGTGTCCAATGCACTCATCATAAAGGCGCTGTACCCTGAGATAAGTGTGAAGGTTGATGCGAGGTGCTGTGCCGGAGTGACGCCGGAGAGTCATGAGGCTGCGCTTGCCACAATGTCGATGTGTCAGGTGGAGATAGTCAGATAATTGCGGAAGATGCCGGATGTCTGCCGATTTGCCGGCAGACAGAAACAGATGGCGGCAGAAATGTACAGGAGGATGAAGCAGACTTATGAAGAAATATGAGATGAGTGATGAGGAAAAGGAATTCCTTGCGGGATATGACTTGACGAAATATGACAGACCATCTGTTGCCGCGGATGTGGTTGTATTTTCCGTTATGAAGGATGACGAGTGCGATGATGTAAGAAGACTTCAGGAGAAGAAGCTTAAGATACTCCTGATAAGAAGAGGTGGATTTCCATATAAAGGATGCTGGGCTATGCCTGGTGGGTTCTGCAAAAAGGGAGAGGATGTCATAGATTCCGCCAGAAGAGAGCTTCGCGAAGAGACCGGTATAGGAGATGCATATGTAAAGCTTGTCGGAGTGTATGGCGAGCCGGGCAGAGATCCTAGAGGCTGGGTCATATCATCAACTTATATGGCACTTATGAATGCCAGAGCCTGTCATCTGAAGGCAGGAGATGATGCACAGGATGCAAGATGGTTTACAGTTGAACTGACAGAGGTGTCAGGTGTGGGCGAACATTCTGATGTGATAGAGGTGTCAGGTGCAGGTGGACATTCTGTGAACGAGATGTCAACAGAGGTGTCAGGCACAGGCGAAGAAATTATTAAAAATGAAGATGGAGCTTCACGTAAAGTCCAAAATGAGAAAAGATACAGGCTGGTTCTCAAGGATGCAGATTCTGATATAAAACTTACGGCAGTGCTGCGCAGAACAGATATGAGCTCATGTGGACGAAGCTCGGATAGCTACGACATAGAGGAATGTGAAGGACTGGCATTTGACCATGCAAGGATAATAACAGAAGCGGTGCTCGGACTGCGGGAGGATGTCAGGAGAGACATGAAGCTGGCATTTGACCTGCTGCCGGAGAGATTTACACTCACTGAGCTTCAGAACGTGTATGAACAGATATGGGACATGGAACTCACCACACCTAACTTTAGAAGAAAGATCGCGGAATATGTTGAGGAGACAGATACATATCAGTCCGGTGAGAGATACAGACCTGCCAAATTATTCAGGCGCAGAACAGACGTAAGATAATGAGGTGTAGCGTAAGGGACTACCATAGAGAGAAAGGGGGCAAATATATGACTTTAAAAGAATTTGTGAGAAATGAGATAGAGGGCTGGAAGAAGCTGGAGGTCGCCTGGCTGCTTATAGCATGTGCGGTCATCGTGGGACTGTCCATATACTGGGATGATACGGTTATGGGGATTATATCATCAACCACAGGCGTGATCTGTGTAGTGTGCACGGGAAAAGGAAAGTTGTCAGCGTACATATTCGGTCTTGTGAATACTGTGCTTTATGCGATCATATCGTATAAGGCAGCACTCTACGGTGAGACGATGCTCAATGCGCTATATTATGTGCCTATGCAGTTTGTTGGATTCTATGTATGGTCAAGGCATATGAACGATGAGACGCATGAGGTCAGAAAGAAACACATGAAGGCAGTGGGCAGGATATTCATGGTGCTGGCGGTGGCACTTGGCACATTCCTGTATGGGCTGCTGTTAAAGAGACTTGGGGATGCCATGCCATTTGTGGATGCATTTACAACGGTTTCATCGGTTGTGGCTATGGTTGTATCTGTAAGGATGTTTGCGGAGCAGTGGTGGATATGGATCGTAGTAGATGTGTTTACAATATATATGTGGGCACGAAACTTTATGAGTGGCAATGACAACATAGCGACGCTGCTCATGTGGATAGTGTACCTTGGAAACGCCGTTATTATGTGTGTCAGATGGGAACGTGAGGTCAGGAGGAATCGCCTGGATGAAGTACACATTTTCGAAGGCAGTACGGCGGAAGAGTAAGGGAGGCTGACAAATGATGTATAGATATAAGGTGGGAATGTATGGAGGTTCATTTGATCCACTTCACATAGGGCATATCCACGACATCGTACGTGCTGCGGCGATGTGCGAGGAACTGTATGTGATGATAAGCTGGTGCGAGGGCAGAGAGTCCACCTCTAAGGAACTGAGATATCGCTGGATACTCAACAGCACAAGACATCTGCCAAATGTGAAGATAATCATGATAGAGGATAAGGCGGTCTCAAAAGAAGAATACAATACGGATTATTACTGGGAAAAGGGAGCACAGGATATCAAGGATACGATAGGAAAGCCTATAGATGCAGTGTTCTGCGGTTCGGATTATCTTGGAACCGGCAGATTCGAGAGCCTGTACTGTCCGGAGAGCGAGGTCGTGTACTTTGACAGGGCGGAGGTTCCGGTATCCTCGACAGAGATCCGTGAGTGGGCGACGGCACACTGGGAGTATATTCCAGAGGTGTGCAGGGATCACTACGTCAGAAAGGTTCTGGTGGTCGGCGGTGAATCCACAGGAAAATCCACACTGGTTGAGAATCTTGCGCTGGCATATAACACGAATTTTGTACGGGAGATAGGGCGTGATACCTGTGAGTACGCGGGTGGCGAGGAGTTCATGGTTGAAGATGATCTGGTGGAGAACTTCATCAGACAGAAGGACGAGGTCCGCAGGGCAGCCAGGTATAGCAACAGGCTGTTGTTTGTGGATACCGATGCGCTGACTACAGGATTCTATTGTGATCTGCTCATGGATGATGCCGAACAAAAACGCAGGCTCACGGATATGGCTGGTGCGATAAATGCAACAAATGAATGGGATCTGGTGCTGTTCCTTGATCCTGATGGAACGGATTTTGTTCAGGACGGAACCCGGAATGAGGATATAATGCGGGAGAGAAGACATTACAGTGATTTGCTCAAGGCGTGGTTTGACAGGCATGGAGTAAGCTGCGAAATTATATCCGGTGATTATCTTGATCGGTTCAACACGGCCAAGAAGCTTATAGAGGAACGTCTTGCGATAACCACCGTATTTTAAATAAAAAATGATGATGTATGTAAACATTCACAACATGGTTTTTAAAACAACGTGTTGTGAATGTTTTTGTCTGTTTTTTATCGTGTTTATGACTATGAATAAAATGCTGATGATGATACAATAGTAAGGAAGAGGCGATAAAAAGAAAAAACGAGTGCTAAATCAAAAGAAAAAGCGAATATAAAAAGACATAGTAATAAATATATTGGAGAGGTGGACAAATATGGCAAAGTATATCTTGAGCTGCTGCTCAACAGCAGATCTTTCAAAGGAGCATTTTGACAAAATAGACGTAAAATATATATGCTTTCACTACGAGCTTGATGGTGTGGAACATCCGGATGACCTGGGACAGACCATGCCATTTGAAGAATTTTACAGGAAGATGGCAGAAGGTGCGGCTACGAAGACCTCACAGGTGAACTCAGATGAATATTATGATTTCTGGAAAACTTATCTTGAACAGGGGTATGACATACTTCACCTGACATTGTCATCGGGGATAAGCGGGTCTGTAAACTCTGCAAATATTGCCAGGGAGGATCTGGAGGAAGAATTCCCTGACAGGAAAATCTATGTGGTTGATTCTCTGGGAGCGTCCTCGGGTTATGGGCTCATCATGGACACGCTGGCAGGCATGAGAGATGAAGGTAAGTCCATAGACGAGCTGCATGACTGGATAGAACAGCATAAGCTGGAATTGAACCACTGGTTCTTCTCAACGGATCTCACGTTTTATATCAGAGGCGGAAGAATATCCAAGACTGCTGGAACAGTCGGCACAATACTTGGAATATGTCCACTGCTCAACATGGATGATGAGGGCAGGCTGATACCGAGATCAAAGGTAAGAGGCAAAAAGAAGGTTATTCAGGAGATCGTAAAGCGCATGGAGGAGAATGCACAGGACGGGCTTGATTATTCCGGTAAGTGCTATATATCGCAGTCTGCATGTACGGATGATGCCGAGGCTGTGGCAAGGCTTGTCGAGGAGAGATTTCCAAAGCTTGATGGCAAGGTGGAGATCAATTATATAGGAACTACCATAGGAAGTCATACAGGACCTGGCACAGTTGCCTTGTTTTTCTGGGGCAAAAGACGCCAGGGGTAGGATAATACATTGTGCATTCATTTCTCCACTGCTATAATGTAGGAAGAGTTTATATTTATTAATTTTTGATGTGCTTGAGCCGATTTTGATATTTAAGACCGGACGATACAGGCTATGTGTTGAAGGCTGGAGGAGAGAGATGGATAATACAATTGATAAAAGCATACAAATGGACAGCCGGATGAAAGAATTCTTCGAGTGCATAGGCGGGGACGCAGATACACAGCAGCAGAGAATTCAGTGTATTAGGAATGGTCTCGCTGCGATTGCTGACAGGCTCAGGCTGGGAAAGGCGGAGATTACTGTCGATATTCCGAAAAACAGGTTTATGCCGCTTGGAGAAAGAAGCAGCGCAGTATTATACGAGGAAGAAGGGGCTGAATTGGGTACCCCCGTTGATATAGAGATGAAGATCAGAACCGGTGGCACTGTGTTTATCAAGGATTACCCATATGGTCCGGGTTATTCAGAAGAGGAGATACAGACACACAGGTTTATATTCAGGGAGATATTTATTCAGTACAATCGGACGTTGGCCCAGTGCATGCTTGAAAAGATCATGAATACAGATATCAACACGGGTGTTGCCAATCAGGATGCCCTGATGTATTATGCGGTGAATCTGATAAAAAACGGACGGATTGGTGATTATACAGGCATCTTTTTTAATATCCACAATTTCAAGTATGTGAATAAGGTTTTTGATTATTCACAGGGAGACGTGATACTTAGAAATTATTCGCAGATGGTGAAAACGTATCTTGACAGCGATGAGGAGATAGCAAGGCTTGGAGGAGATAATTTCGTTGTAATCTGTCGTAATGAGAATGCGTCTGATTTTATAAACAAGATTAAAGATGTCCATATAAGCCATGAGTACAGATCTGTCAAAAGAGAATTCCAGCTGGGTGTTACAGCGGGTATAGCAGGTCTGGAAGGCGTTGCTAAGCCGAGGGAAGTCATGGCCAGAACCAGCATTGCGTATCAGGCTGCCAGAAAAAACGGAGCGGGCTCCATAGTGGTATATACAAAAGAGATTCAGAAGCATCTTATGGATGACCAGGAGATCCTGGCTGCTTTTCCGCAGGCACTTGCTGCGGGTGAGTTTGTAGTATATTATCAGCCCAAGGTGAGGATTGCAGACAAAAGCATATATGGTGCGGAGGCACTTGTACGCTGGGTGAGAGATGGACAGGTGGTCACACCTGCAAGATTTATACCGCAGCTTGAGAGAGAGGGCAGCGTGTGCAGACTTGACTACTATATGCTTGAGCAGGTATGCGGTTTTTTGAAAAGCAGACTGGATAAAGGTCTGAAGATCGTGCCTGTATCAGTCAATTTTTCCAGAAGGCATCTGGAAGAAAGTGATCTGGTAGAACGCATAACCGGTACCATAGACAGATTTGGAATAGACAGAAGTTATATTGAGATAGAGCTCACAGAAAGTGAGGATTATCAGAATTATGAGATTATGTCCAGCGTTATAAGAAGACTCAAGGAACGAGGCATAAGTACATCCATAGATGATTTTGGGACAGGATTTTCTTCACTCAACATGATCAAAAAGGTTGACCTTGATACCATCAAGATAGACAAATCCCTGATACCTTTTGACGATGTAAACAATAATAAGCACCAGGATATAGTAATGTTTTCAAGCATAATAGACCTCATAGGCAGACTCGGAAAAAGGTCGGTTGCGGAGGGCGTTGAGACAACTCAGCAGCTTGACTATCTGGAAAAGCTTGGCTGTGATATAGTACAGGGATATGTGTTTGATAAGCCCCTTCCAAAGGATGAATTTGAACAAAGGCTGGAATCGGGATATAGTTTGTGAAGGTGCTGATATGTATTTGTGTATTGAAAGAAGGATTTTAACGCTTTATCAAAATAAATTGTTGACATATGTCTAAAATTGAATTATTATTCCGAATATAAAAAACGGCAATGGAGCCATATGAACTCCATTGCCGTTTTTTGCGTATGTAGTAAAAGTGAAGGAGGATGATATCTATGAGGAAAAATAGGACTATCAGGAAAATAACGGTACTTGTACTTACCGCAGCGCTGGGAATGTTTGGCCTTGCCGGCTGTGGATCATCAGATTCGGGCAAAGACACCACTGCGGAATCTGTGGTGACGGATGCAGTGGACGGCACAGAGGCATCAACTGAGGCTTCTGTCGACATATCAGGTGTAAAGCTCTTAAATGATGGCACACTGACTGTTGGATGTGAGCTTGGATATCCACCATTTGAGGATTTTGCAGAGGACGGAACAACACCTGTAGGCTTTGATATTGATATTATAACTGAGGTTGCAAGGAGACTTGGACTTGAGCTTAATATCATCAATACTGCATGGGATGGAATCTTTACAGGAATAGATGTCAATTATGATTGTGTATGTTCGTCAGTAACTATCACTCCTGAGAGACAGAAAACCATGATATTCACAGATCC
>USSH01000101.1 GCA_900557435.1 uncultured Coprococcus sp.
GGGCAGAATCCGGAGATGTATCTGGATTTCATACTGATACTTATAATCCCGGCGATACTTGGCGCAAGACTTTACTACATATTGTTCAGACTTGACCAATATATTGTGAAGGGCGATGTGGGGGCAACCATCAAGGCGATGCTCAACATTCGAGGTGGCGGTCTTGCCATATATGGAGGAATCATCGCCGGAATCGTCACGGCGATCATCTTCTGCAAAGTGAGAAAAGTTAATTTTGTTCTCATGGCTGATACTGCCACGTTTGGAATACTTATCGGACAGATACTCGGACGATTTGGAAACTTCTTCAACAGGGAGGCATTTGGCGCGTATACGAACAGCAAGATGGCCATGGCGATCCCACTTGATTATTACAGATCAGAAGGAAATCTTGACTATCTGGAGAGAACCGGAGTTATAACCCAGAAGATGCTTGACAATGTGGTGAATATAGACGGTATGGATTGCATCACAGTTCACCCTACATTCCTGTACGAGTCTCTGTGGAATCTGATGCTGCTTGTGTTCTTATTTATATATAGAAAGCACAAGAAATTCAAAGGAGAGTTTGCTCTTATATATGTGGGAGGTTATGGCCTTGGAAGATTCATCATTGAGGGACTCAGAAGTGATTCTCTGATGATAGGCAGCACTGGAATAAAAGTATCCCAGGCGCTTGCACTTGTCTGTTTCATAGCGGCGGTTATCCTGCTTGTCATAAACTATGTAAAGTGTGCAAAGAAGGGCTGGCCTGCAGTGGAGATGAGTGGAGCTGAGAGTCAGCCGGTGGAGACTGGTGGTGCCAAGGAGCAATCGGTGGAGGACAGTGGAACTGAGAGTCAGCCGGTGGAGACTGGTGGAACAGAAAAACAGGAAATCCACGAAAAAAGCGGAGAAAACAACAAATAATAATAAAAAATAATAGCAAAAATAATAAAAAACCTTGGAATTAAAGATTGTTGACGCTGAATTATACTCATATGTAAAACGATCATAATCGATATATATTAGAAAATGACATATAAGAGGGCAGATTCCCCACACAGTGGAGAAAAAATGGGATTTGCCCCCACCGATAAAGAGCCTGTAGGTTTAACACAAAAAAGTGTTGAATCTACAGGCTTTTTTGCGCTTTCAAGCGTAGTTTTTTTGTATAACGGGGTTGCATTTTGAGGGGCAATAGTATAGAATAGTGGTTACAAGTGGCGCTATAGTGAAACTGTGTGGTGAAAAGTGGTGAAAGTAACGAGAGGAGGAGATCTGAATGTCCAGATGCTTATCAGGTGAATATGAACATAAGCTTGATGCAAAAGGAAGACTGATCATGCCTCTTAAACTCCGCGCAGAGCTGGGCGAGTCATTTATGGTGACAAAGGGAATTGATAAATGTCTTTATGTGTACAGTATGGATGAGTGGGAACAGTTTGTTGAAAAACTGAACAAACTGCCTATGACCAACAGAACGGCAAGAACATTTAAGAGACGTTTCCTTTCAGGTGCTGTCAAGTGCGAACCGGATGGACAGGGAAGAATCCTTCTCTCCCCTAAACAGAGAGAGTACGCAGAGATTGATAAGGATGTTGTTATTATTGGTAATGGTGAGAAGGCTGAGATCTGGAGCAAGGTTAACTGGGAAGGCGACGAGAACATTACTGATGACGAGAGCATGGCAGAGCTTGCAGACAAGCTCGATGAGCTTGATTTTAGTTTTTAAGAGAAGAATGGTAGTTGAGTATGGAATTTGCACACAAGTCGGTCTTGCTTGAGGAGACCATAGATAATCTGAATATAAAGCCTGATGGCATTTATGTGGATGGCACATTGGGAGGTGCCGGACACTCTGAGCAGATCGTCAAAAGACTTGGACAAGGGGGCAGGCTTATAGGCATCGATCAGGACGAGGATGCCATAGCTGCTGCAACTAAGCGACTGGAACCTTACGGAGACAAAGTGACTATAGTGAGGGACAACTATCAGAATTTCAGAAGAATTTTGGACGAACTGAACATAAAGAAGGTGGACGGGATACTCCTTGATCTGGGGGTGTCTTCATATCAACTCGATAATGCGGATAGAGGATTCACATATCGAGTTGATGCTCCACTGGATATGAGGATGGACAACCGTCAGGCAAAGACGGCGAAGAACATTGTCAACGAATATTCAGAGACAGAGCTTTTTAGGATACTCAAGGATTATGGCGAGGAGAGATATGCGAAGAGTATCGCGTATCACATTTGCAAGTACCGGGAGAAGAAGGAGATAGAGACTACGGAGGAACTCAATGATATAATCCGTGGTTCTATTCCGGCAAAGGCGAGAAATGGACAGGGGCATCCATCAAAACAGACATTTCAGGCTATAAGGATAGAACTGAACAGAGAGCTTGATGTCTTGAGGGATTCTATAGACGGCATGATAGCCAGTCTTAATCCTGGTGGAAGATTATGCATAATCACGTTCCACTCCCTTGAGGACAGGATAGTGAAACTTGCATTTAGAAAAAATGAAAATCCATGTATATGTCCACCGAATTTTCCGGTGTGTACATGTGGCAGGAAACCACTCGGCAAGGTTATAACGAGAAAACCGATCATACCGGGTGAGAGGGAGCTTACAGAGAATTCAAGATCAAAAAGCTCAAAACTCAGGGTGTTTGAAGCTGTTTGATATATATAAATGAAAGAGGCGATATGTAATGGCAGATAGAAGATACTACACTGAAGGTAGTTCTGCGAGACAATTGAATTATACAGATAGGACAAGGCACAGACATGACGGTAGACATGAAAATAGAAGCACCGGACATGACGAGACATATGTTGGCGGATCGGCAGCTCCGGCTAGAGCTCCACAGCCGGAGAGACGGAGAAGACCAGACTCACATTTGACTGAGGATAACCGTAGAAGATTGGCGGCAAAGAAAGCTGAGACAAAGGCGGTTACAAATGCACAGATCAGATACACGATTGGAATGGTGGCTGCTATAGTGGTTGCGGTTGCACTTTGCTGTTATCTGTTAAAGCTTATATCAGATGTGAGAGTTGCAAAGAATACGGTGGCTGATCTGAAAGAACAGGTGGCAGCCCAGCTGGATGAGAACACAGGATACAGCGCAGGTCTGGATTCGATGGTTGATCTGAATGAGATATATGATATTGCAACAACCAAACTCGGCATGGTATATTCAAAGCCGGGACAAACTTTATACTATTCCCAGAATAGTGATGATTATGTAATACAATACAAGGATGTCCCTGAGGTCAAGTAACCTCAGGGATAATTTTTTGAGAAATTTTTGAGAAAGAGGTGGTAGGATTACATGTCAGCTAGATCGAAATCATTTTTGGAAGGAATGAGGAAAAGAAGCAAATTAGCTGTTGTGGTTATTATCGTTGCGATGGTTATATTTACTTTTAGAGTGCTGCAGATAAATATAAGGAATGGAAAAGAATATTCAGAGGCTGTCGTTCTGCAGGAAAATTATGAGTCGTCCACGATCCCATATGAAAGAGGGGAGATACTGGACAGAAATGGAAATGTTCTGGCAAACAGTGAGAAGACTTACAGCTTGATAATCGAGCCAAATAATATAAGACTGAAGCCGGAATATCAGACAGCTACAAGGGCTGCGCTTCTCAAGTTCTTTGATATATCGGAGACTGTTCTTGACGAGAAACTGGCGATAACAGGTGAGTATGGATATTACCAGAATATACTGCAGGATCTCAAGTATGATCAGGTGAGAGATTTTGAGAATTACTGCAAGACGAAGGATGGGGATAATGTAGTTGGGGTATATTTCGAGACGAAATATAAAAGAAATTATCCAAATGGAACATTAGCATGTCATCTGCTCGGCTATACTGTTGCCGGAAATGTGGGACAGTATGGAATAGAGGGATATTATAATGATGAACTTAATGGCGTTGATGGAAAGTCGTACAGTTACATGTCGGGAAATGATGGAATCGCATCTGAGACCGTTCCGGCAGAAAATGGCGAGACCGTGGTTTCAACAATTGATATGAATATCCAGAAAATTATCGAGGATAATATCTCTGAATATATGCAGAATACAGGAGCAAAACAGATTGGTATCATCGCTATGGATCCAAACAATGGCGAGGTACTTGGAATGGCAAGCTCCCGTGTGTATGATCCAAATGACGCATCAAATCTGCAGGCTTTGAAAGATCAGATAGTGCCTATTACCCAGGAAGTTGAGGTGGATGGGGCGGACGAGACCGCTGATAGTCTTATATCAGTAGAAAAGTCCTCTGAACAGTCCACGGAAGGTGTGTATCTGAATGACTCGGAGAATAAGAAAAAGGCGGAGAAAGCTGCTGAGAAACTGGCAGAGAGTACTACCGAGACCACAGAGAAGTCAACCGGGGAGGATGGTGAAGAATCGTCAGAGGATGGTCAGACCACAGAAGAAAAAAAGAATGTTAAGACTGAAAAGGTTGATTATGATTTTGCCGCTATGACAGACCAGGAATTTAAGGATACAATAGGCAGCTTGACGGAAGATCAGAAGAGTGAGGCGCTTAACTATCTCTGGCAGAACTATTGTATAAGTGATGTACTTGAGCCGGGTTCGACATATAAAGCATTTACAATTGCTGGAGCTATGGAAGATAATGTCATATCTGATGGAGATGAGTTTTATTGTGATGGATCGCAGACTCCGGTAGAAGGCGAGTCTCCGGTTTATTGTAGTTATAGGGCCGGTCACGGAACGGTGGATGTCAAGAGAGCCCTTGCGGTTTCTTGCAACGATGCCCTGATGCAGATAGCAGAGAAAGAGGGAGCGGAGACATTTGACAAATATCAGGAGATATTTAACATAGGATCAAAGACAGGAATAGACCTTCAGGGTGAAACCACGGGAATAAAGTATAGCGCGAAGAATCTTCATCCTATGGAGTTAGCAACGTCATCGTTTGGACAGGGTGTTACAACATCTATGATACAGATGGCTGCCGGCTTCTGTTCGGTCATAAATGGGGGAAATTATTATGTGCCTCATGTGGTTAAGAGGCTTTTAGATGATGATGGAAATGTTGTACAGGATATAGAACCGGTACTGGTGAGAAAAACTATATCAAAAGAGGTTTCAGATTATCTCAGAACATATCTGCAGGCAGTAGTAGAAGAAGGAACCGGATATGCAGCGGGCGTAGAGGGATATACAATCGGTGGTAAGACCGGTACAGCGGAGAAGCTGCCAAGAGGAAATGGCAATTATGTATTGTCATTTATAGGATTTACACCTGTTGAAGATCCACAGATAATGTTGTATGTCGTAGTAGATGAACCGAATCTGGAGGATCAGGAAGGCTCTGGTGCAGGTGCTAAATTGTTTAGTCAGGTTATGGAAGATCTGCTTCCATATCTCAATGTATATGCGACTAATTCTGATGATGTGGCATACGATGGAACAGAGGAAGCATTGCCAGCCACAACGGAGACTGATGCAGCTACAGAGGAGGATGTGACGGATACAGAGAGCGATACCGAAGTTGATACAGAGGCTGCTTCGGACGACACGTCAGGAGACGGCTCGTATACTGACGATGTATCAGATGACACATCAGGAGATGGCTCGTATACTGACGATGTATCAGATGACACATCAGGAGATGGTTCGTATACAGATGATGCATCAGGGGATGGCTCGTATACTGACGATACATCAGGAGATGGCTCGTATACTGACGATGCATCAGGGGATGGCTCGTATACAGATGATGCATCAGGGGATGGCTCATATACTGACGATACATCAGGAGATGACTCGTATACAGGTGACACATCAGATGAAGGTATATATGCAGACGATGGTGAGAGTTACTCGGATGGAGAATAATTAGTATAGAATAACTGATATAGAATAGTTGATATAAAAGGTCTGTGGGTGTGTGGCTCATAGACCTTTTGTGTGTATTGGGGCAGATACATTTCGAGTTGTTTGAGGAATAGAATAGGCGTTGCTGTAATACTATAATAAAAAATGCTGGTTGGATGTTTGAAAGTATATAGTTATAACAGGCGCAGAATAAAATGGGTGTTTGTGGCGGTGTGCATAGCGGCGGCGGTGATCGCAGGGAGATTATTCTACATAATGGTAGTAAAAGCTGAATATTACAGCGAACGCGCAGAGCAGCTTCACGAGAGAGAAAGGAGTATAAAGGCCCCGAGGGGAAAAATATACGATAGAAATGGAAATATATTGGCTGACAACAGAGCAGTTTGTTCAGTGTCGGTCATACATAGTCAGATTGAAGATGAGGAGAAGGTAATAAATCTCCTGGAGAAATACCTGGATAAATCGCCGGATGAGATAAGAAAAAAAGTGACAAAGATATCCTCAAGAGAGATTGTGGCGGTAAATGTAGACAAAGAGAGTGGGGAGCGGATCAAGGAGGCTTCACTTCCGGGAGTGAAGGTGGATGAGGATTACAAGAGGAATTATCCATATAATGAACTTGCATCAAAAATTCTCGGCTTCACAGGGGCGGATAATCAGGGAATATTGGGATTGGAGGTGTCATACGACAGCGTCCTTACCGGGACACCAGGCAGTATAAATGCCGTTACGGATGCCAAGGGAGTGGAACTAGCTGAATATGCTGACACTCGTACTGATCCGAAGGCGGGAGACAGCCTGATCACAACATTAGATATAAATATCCAGAAGTATGCTGAACAGGCGGCATACAAGGTGATGACAGAAAAAAATGCAGAAAGAGTATGTGTGCTTGTCATGAACCCTCAAAATGGTGAGATATATGCGATGGTGGATGCTCCTGAATATAATCTCAACAAGCCGTTTGAGTTGGTGGAATATACTAAAAATGAGAAGAAGTCTGAATCGGATGATAATGATAATCTTGAGCCGGAATCTGATTCTGATGCGGATAAGAATACGGAATCTGACGCTGATGTGGATGCAAATACGAAATCAGACAATATGTCTGTCACTGCGATCAGTCAGATGGATAAGCTCAACAATATGTGGAGAAATTATTTGATAAGTGATACATATGAGCCGGGATCCACAGCGAAGATAGTTACACTCACTGCAGCACTTGAGACTGGCTCGGTAGATAAGAGCAATACATTTTTCTGTCCGGGCTACAGAATAGTTGAGGATCGCAGGATAAGGTGCAGCAAGACTACCGGACATGGCAGCCAGTCGCTGGAGCAGGCACTTATGAACTCATGCAACCCTGCGTTTATGGACATAGGCGAGAGGACGGGAGTAGATAACATGTATGACTATTATCACAAATTGGGACTTTTTGACAGAAGCGGAATAGATCTTCCCGGAGAGGCAAATTCTATCATGCATAAGAAAGAAAATGTTGGTCCCGTGGAGCTTGCCACGATGTCATTCGGACAGTCGTTTCAGGTTACACCGATACAGTTTATGGCGGCTGTGGCATCTGTCATAAATGGGGGATATAGCATAACCCCGCATATCGGTAGGCAGATTGTGAATAGTGAAAATGGGGCGATGAGTGTGCTGGAATTTGCGGAGAAAAAGCAGGTGATCAGTGAGAATACTTCACTTCAAATGAGGGAGATGCTTGAGAAAGTAGTATCGGAGGGTGGTGGATCAAAATGCGCCATAGAAGGATACAGAATAGGAGGCAAGACCGCAACCAGTGAGAAGCTGCCGAGAGGAAACGGCAGATATATTTCATCGTTTATAGGCTTTGCTCCTGCAGACAATCCGGTTGTTATGACTGCAGTGTTGATAGATGAACCGGAGGGAACTTATTATGGAGGAACAATAGCGGCTCCGGTGGTGAGGGATATATTTTTGAACATTCTTCCCTATTTGGGAATTGACAAAGCTTCAAATGAGTATTAAATTTATGTCAGTCTGAAAACAGAAAAAGAAATACACAGTCCGTGGTGTGCGGACAGGTAAGGAGTACAATATGAATTTGGATTTGAAGATTATTTTACCGGTAGTTATCGCGTTCTGTATCAGTGTGGTATTATGCCCCATCGTGATTCCGTTCCTGAA
>USSH01000102.1 GCA_900557435.1 uncultured Coprococcus sp.
ATATTGCAAAAACTAATAGACGAGTTACTATAGAATATGTTATGCTTAATATGGTTAATGATAAAAAAGAAGATGCCATAGAGCTTGCAAAATTATTACGAGGTATGAATGTATATGTAAATTTGATACCATATAATGAAACAAACAATATAGATTTTGCAAAAAGTGATAAAAAAAGAATAGATATATTTTATGAAACACTTAAACAAAGTGGTATAAATGTAACTGTTAGACGTGAGTTTGGTGGAAACATTAAAGCTGCATGTGGACAGTTAAGAAGCGAGAGTGATTAAAAAGTGAAAGCGTTTTATTTAACTGATACAGGAAGAGTTAGAGAACATAATGAAGATAGTGTAACAATTTTAAAAAATATAAGTGGTGAATACCTATGTGTTGTTGCTGATGGTATGGGAGGACACCGAAAAGGAGAAGTAGCTAGTGCCTTAACTGTTGCGCATTTAGGTAAAAGATTTACAGAAAGCGCATCAATAGGTACTAAAATAGATGCTGTTAATTGGCTTTCTGATAATATTGCGGAAATTAATAAAGAAATTCTTGATTATGGTGAAGAAAATGAAAATTCCAAAGGACTTGGTACAACAGTTGTAGCTGCTATTGTAACTAAAGAGTTTTTAATATTTGCGAGTATTGGTGACTCATCTGGTTATGTTATGAAAAACAAAAAATTACACAGAGTAACTAAACCGCATACACTACGGTCTCGTATGGTCTGAGTGTTCCATTGTAATCAATATAATTGCCAACTAGTATATCCGCAGTTTCTGGGATGGCATGGCTTACGGTCTCGCCTGTCATATTGACAGCTACGTATACCGACTTCTCAGCAGATGAATCTTGAACCGGCTTGCGCTTGTACACTATGATTCCGGTGCTGTCAGTTTCCACATCCTCCAGGTCTCCGTAGATGAGAGTCTGTGTATACTCTGAGTGATTTCTGAGCTGTATCATCGCCTTATAAAAGCTAAGCACAGAGTCCTTATCAGCACTTTCAAGTTCCACTGTCTGGCAGTCACACTGATTGTTGCACGCCAGCCACGGCTCATGTTCTGAGAATCCGAAGTTCTTATCGCTGTTCCACTGCATTGGAAGTCTTGACTGGTCGCGGCTCCTTATATTTACGGATTCCATCGCCTCAGCCTCACTGTATCCGGCTTCAAGACATCTCGCATACTGTCCCTTGGAATTGATATCGTCAAGCTCATCTATGTTGTCAAAATGAGTATTTACCACGCCAAGCTCCTGTCCCTGATATACAAATGGCGTGCCCTTCAGGAAGAAGAACAGCGCGCCAAGCGCCTTTGCCATATGTGTTCTGTATTCAGGAATATCTCCGGCTGGGAAGTATTTGCCTATGCTTCTTGGCTGATCGTGGTTTTCCAGGTAATTTGCCGCCCATCCGATCTTCTTCACAAGTCTCTGGTTTGTGAACAGCTTGTCCTTGAACTCCTCTATCGTCCAGTCTCTCTGGTGCAGCCAGAGATCGCCCGGATTGATATCTATATCTGTATAACTGAAGTCAAATATCATGGAGAAATGACCATCTCTTCCAATGTATCTGTCCAAATCCTCATTTGGAACTCCAGGAGTCTCTGCAACAGTCACAAAGTCTCCTCTGCCATATGTGTTGAGTTTTAACTCGTGAAGAAACTCATCTATTCCCGGTCTGTTGAGACAGCATTTGCCAACATCGCATCTGCCGTCCTCGCCGTCTGACGGCATAGGCGGGAATGAGAGATCTTTCTTGATAAATGTTATGGCATCCATTCGGAATCCGGCAACTCCCTTGTCGAGCCACCAGTTCATCATGTCGTAAAGCTCCTGTCTCATCTCCTCACACTCCCAGTTGAGATCCGGCTGCTCCTTCGCAAATGAATGGAAATACCAGCTGCCATCCTCAATCTGTGTCCATGTGCTTCCACCGAAGTTAGATCTGAGATCTGCAAGTCCATCTATGTTGTCCTTAAATATATAGTAATTTCTGTATTTGCTGTGTCTGTCCCGGCACGCCTCCTGAAACCATCTGTGCTGGTCTGATGTGTGATTGATGACCATGTCCATGATTATCTTGATGCCTTTTTCATTTGCACATCTTATAAGTTCATCCGCATCCTCTATGGTTCCAAACTCAGGATTCACATCGTAGTAATCCGATATGTCATATCCGTTGTCCTTCATAGGCGACTTGAAGAATGGACATATCCACACAGCGGTCACGCCAAGTTCTTTGAGGTACGGCAATTTCTCGGTTATTCCCTTCAGATCTCCTATGCCATCTCCGTTGCTGTCATAGAAGCTTCTAGGGTATATCTGGTAAAATACCGCCTCTTTCCACCATTTTTTGTCCATATTTTATGTCTGTCCTTCCTCTGGTATCGCCCCCTCCCTTATGGTCGGCGGCAGTTCGTCAGTGCATTCCGATGTGTGCCTTCCGGCACACGGCACTTCCTCTGGTATCGCCCCCTCCCTTACGGTCGGCGGCAGTTCGTCAGTCAGTTTCACTTAGCCCTTAACAGCTCCGGCTGAAATTCCCTCGATGATATTCTTCTGAAGTATGATGAATATGATCACGATAGGGATGATGCAAAGAAGTACCGCAGGGAAGATGAGCTCCCAAGGATTTCCGTACTGTCCTGACAGACTTTTTGCATAGTATAAGCTCAGCGTGAGCGTCTTTTTGTCATTATTTCCTATTACGAGGAATGGAAGAAGGTAATCGTTCCATATCCACACTGCATTTGTGATGACAACTGTCATTGTCGTCGGTTTTAAGAGTGGCATTACCACGTATCTGTATATCTGGAATATATTTGCTCCATCGAGCATGGCTGCCTCCTCAAGTGACAGCGGGATACTCTTGATGAATCCTCTGTACAGCAGAACCGACATACTGATTCCAAATCCTCCGTACATGAGGATCAGACCCGGTGTGTTCTTGAGACCCAGCTTGTCCATCAGTGATACCAATGGGTACATAACTGACTGGAAAGGTATGAGCATGGCTGCTGTGTATGCGATGAAGAGTATATTTGCCACTTTAGAATCTGTCCTGGTAATTGCCCATGCGGCAAATGAAGATATGACCACGATAAGTGCCACAGCCGCAACTGTTATGAGTATTGTCTGAAGCAGGCTGCTGCCGAGATTTATCTGCTCAGCTGCATTCTTCAGATAGTCCAGATTCCACGACTTCGGGAGAGCTATTGGAGATGCTACTATCTCCTGCTGTCCCTTAAATGAATTGACGATCAGGAACCATATCGGGAATATGGTCACGATTGCCAATACAGCGAGTATAACCACTATGATTGCTCTTTTGATCTTGCCTCTTACTCCCATTATGATTCGATCTCCTTTCTCTTAGTGATCATTACCTGTGCTATAGATATAACTGCAATGATAACGAAGAATATAACTGCCTGTGCCTGCGCCTCTCCATATGCCGGAGGAGAGCTCTCTCTTACTGTTTTAAGTATCATGTAGGATATCATGGTCGTTCCGAAATTGCCCTCTGTCAGTGAAACGTTGAGATCAAGCATCTTGAAGCTGTTTGCCAGTGACATGAAGAGAACTATCGTAAATGAAGGCATAAGAAGCGGAAGTGTGATCTTCCTGAAACTTGTCCAACCTGTAGCTCCGTCTATTCTGGCAGCCTCATAAATATCCTCTGATATATTGTTGAGTCCGTTGAGGTAGATTATCAGATAGTAACCTGCAACCTGCCACACACCAACGATCGCATATGCCAGAAGTGCTTTCCACTGATTCTGAAGCATGTTGTTGAGCACCTCTACATGTACCACACCGTCTGTTCCAAACAGCGTCTGTGAAAATACATTTTCAAATATGAAACGCCATACATAACCCATAGCGAGCATTCCAAGTACATATGGAAGGAACAGTACCGTTCTGAAAAGTCCCTTGCCCTTGGTGAGTTTCTTGATCATGAGTGCCAGAAGAAGACTGACAACATTCTGTGCTATTACTGCGAGTACAGCATATATGGCCGTGTATCCAAGTGACTGAAGAAAATCCTTCGACTTGAATATGCTTGTATAATTCTTAAGTCCCACCAGTGCATTCCACCAGTGCTCCCCGCCTACGAAGTAGGAACCTCTCCACTCGGTGAAGGAGTAGATCACACCCTCTATAAATGGAACTATGATAACCAGCAGAAACAACACTATAGAAGGCAGAACCATAAGCCAAAATTTTCTCTTGTAAAATCTTTTCATAGTTTTTCCTTTCCTACATTGAACACCAGCCATGCAAAATTTGTCTTCGGCAAATGGCTGGTGCTGCCTGTCAGATTCCATCACGAATCTGACATATCTTAAACTACTACTCTTTGATGCTGTCCTTCCACTTTGTCAGTGCATCTTCTACGCCTGTTCTTATAGTGTTCTCATCCCACTGATCAGGATTTGTAAATAACTGCTCCTGGATAGTTGCACCGATGGTGTTGAGTCCCCATGACTCAGGGAAAGCATCGAAGTCATTGCCCATCACAAGGTCATTGCTCATATAGTATACAAGTGAATTGCTGAGAGGATTCTCAAGCTTCTCGCTCTCGTCTGCGTTGAATGGGACAAATGCAAATTTGTTTGTGATGTAATCTTTTCCTGTATCTGATGTGTAGAGCCATACAAGGAAGTCCTCAGCAGCTTTCTGCTCTTCTTCTGAATCTTTCTTGTTGATAACGTAATACTGTGAAACGAACTCAGGGATTGAGCTGTTCATCTTGTCAACTGTAACTCCCTCAGCTGAGATATCGCTCTGCTCAAGGTTGACCTTCATTGGGAGCATTGTAAGTCTTGATGCTTTGTCTGCATCTACGCCTGCGATGGTTCCGTATACCCAGTTACCCTGCTTGATGAACATTGCCTTACCCTCAGCAAATGTCTGAACTGCCTGATCATATCCTGTCACTGTTGAGTTGATGTACTCTGATCCACGCTCTACCTTGCCGCTTGGTCCTGCTGTGTAGCTTGAAAGCATGTCAAGCTCCTGAACCATCTTTACAAGTGGCTCCTCAAGCTTATCAACATCTTCCTTTGTAGCTGCTGCCGTTGCATTGTAGTTAGGGAACACTGCATTCAGTGCGTAGTTTGTATAGTGATTTGCATATGTCCACTTCTCAGCACCTGCGATTGCAAATACTCCGTTCATGTTCTCTGTTGTGGCTGTCTTGTCCTTTGCCGTGGTATATGCATTGCCTGACAGTGTAACTTTCTCGCCGCCCTTGCCGTTTATGTAATCAGCAATTGCCTTGATCATGCCTGTGAACTCTTCATAATTGGCACTTCTGTAATCAGCGACAAATGCGTCTGCGCTGTCAAGTCCAAATACATCACATATCATCTGTGTATCTGCGATAAGTCCGTAACCTTCTACGTTGTAAGGGATTCCGCAGCTTGCTCCGCTCTCATCTGCGAGCTGCATGCTCTCTGGAATTGAATCGTAGATTGACTTTAACTCCTCATTCTTTACTGATGTTGATGGAAGTACAAATCCGCCCTCATTCCACTCTGTGAACTGTGCCTGGTTTATCGCGTACAGTGTAGGATAGTTCTTGGAATTCATCTCTGATCTGAGTGTCTCCATGGTCTCCTGTGTACCACATGTGTAAACCTTAACCTTAACTCCTGTCTCTGTCTCATAATCCTTGCACAGATCCTGGATGCTGTCTGCAATCTCAGACTTTGTGTTGTAAATATACAGATCGTAATCCTTCTTTGCTGAACCACATCCTGTCATGGATGCAAGTCCCAGCATCATAGCTGCTGAAAGCGCACATGCTACAAATTTCTTTGCTCTCATAACCTTTTCTCCTTTTCTTGCTTTGAATTTTCCCTCTTGTTAATTCTCGCTATCATTTATATTGTTCCGATAAAACACATTTCATAAGCGCTTGGATGAAACATGTTTCATTTGTTCTAAGATTATCATATGAAACATGTTTCGTCAATAGGGAATTTATAGTTTTTTTAGATTTGTGCCCACACAAAAAAGAAGTTCATGATTATTAGTGGCACCTCATTTTCTCTTCATGAACTTCTTTTCGTAATCATACTATAAAGTTGTATCACCTTTTTCTACGCTCACCGGAAGTAGTATAAGATTTCCGTCTATATGTGTGTTTCTCTCTTTTGCGCTGTCGATCTGATCTGCGGTTGCACTTTCAACCTGTCCTTCGGCATCATCTTCCTCCTCCGGTCCGTCGATCATCTCCATGAGCTGGCGAACTGCCTCCTGAGCAATCTCCTTATACGGCTGGTGTATTGATGTGAGCTTTGTCGTGCTTGCATTGGTTATGTATGTTCCATCATATGCAACGATTGCGAGATCATCAGGGATTTTTTTGCCTATGGCAAGCGCTGCCTTGAGGAATGCTATCGCCGGCATGTCTGCTGCAAATACACCGTCCACATCCGGGTACTCCTCCAGTATGCATTTTGCCATCTCAAAATATCCATGAAAATCAAAGTCGTTCCACTGTATTGGAACTCGTCTGGATTTTATCCCATTCTCGGCAAGGACTCTATCTAGTTCCTCATGGCACTCAAATGACATGATATTCTTATCTACCTTAATTCCTGATATGTGGATGACATATTTGCATCCACTGTTTATAAATTCCTGGGCAGCAAGCTGTCCGCCCATCTTGTGATCCGACACTACGACAGGAAATTTGCTGCCAACCTTATAATCCAGCATGACCATCGGCTTATCTATCTTCTGGTATTCCTTCGCCGTACATGCCGACGTTCCGCATATGATCCCATCCACGATGTTGGACTTTAACAGCTTAAAACATTCCTTCTCTCTCTGCTTGTCATCGGATGTGGAAAAAAGCATGAATTTGTACTTTTTCTCGTAAAGTATCTTTTCTATCTCCGATGCCAGTGATGAGAACCACGGGTGCTGGATATTTGGAACCAGCATCGCAATGGAATTGGATCTGCCCTTGAACATGCCGCGCGCAAGCTCATTTGGAACATAATCCAGTTTCTTCATAGCATCTTCTATCTTCTTCTGAGTCTCGGGTTCAACCTTTGCCGTGCCGTTGATGAGTCTTGACACCGTGCAGATAGCAACGCCGGCCTCCTTTGCAACGTCTCTTATACTTGCCATATATAAATATACTCTCCTTATGAATTTCAGACTGTAGTCCATGAAACTTGTTTCATAAGAAGAGTATACCATAATACTTTCCGTAATGTAAATTGTGTAATATGACGATAATCAGCTCAAAAGTTCCTCTATCATGCCACCATCAAATGTCACGCTCTGGACGTGGTTTACCTCGATCTGATACAGTGCGTGTGCAACTATGTGCTCTGCAGCCTGCTCTATATCTCTGATTCCGGTCACGCCGTCGCACTTCTTGATGACAGCATCCACGCCGTCTGGAAGGATGATGCACTCGCTCTTATCAAGTCCGATGCGCTTGAGTACCTTAGGCAGAACAAATTTGTTGAATATCTCCTTCTTCTCATCCGGAGTGTAATCCGGTATGTCTATTACTGCAAATCTCGACATGATTGGCTTGCTGATATTCTCCTTATCATTTGCCGTTGCTATAGGGTATACACCATTTGTCGGGATCATGCACTCCATGTAGTTGTCGGTAAATCCCAGGTTGTCCAGAAGTGTCAGCAGTACATCCGCAGGATTGCCGTTGCCCTTGCCGGAGTTTGCCTTGTCCAGCTCGTTGATGATGAATACAAGGTTGGACTCGCCCGCCTGTGAAAATGCTTCCATGATGATTCCCGGCTTGGCATTTGAATATACTCTTGAGCTTCCGGTCAGCTGCTCTGGATCATTGATAGAGCTCATGTCGAGGGTAGTCCATGGAAGTCTCAGTATTCTTGCAACCGCGTAGGCTATCTGTGACTTTCCCGTTCCGGCAGGTCCGCAGAGCAGAAGTCCGTATGCAGGAAGTGTATGTGTACGGTTGATCTGGATGATCGTCTCGATGATCCTCTGCTTGACCTTCTCCATTCCG
>USSH01000103.1 GCA_900557435.1 uncultured Coprococcus sp.
TGCATCCTTAGCTGAAAGAGGATACTTAATCTGTTTCTCGATATCCTTTATAGTGATAAGTCCCTTGAGATGGAAGTCATCATCAACGATAGGGAGTTTCTCCTTACGTGCCTTTCCAAGAATCTCTCTTGCCTCATCAAGTGTGATTCCTTCCTTGGCTGTGACAAGACCCTCTGATGTCATTGACTCCTTGATCTTCTTTGTATAATCCTTCTCAAACTTGAGATCACGGTTTGTGATAATACCTACAAGTTTTCCATCCTCTGTGATCGGTACGCCTGAGATCCTGAACTTGCTCATGAGTTCATCTGCATCAGCAAGTGTATGCTCCGGAGATAAATAAAATGGATCTGATATTACACCGTTCTCTGATCTCTTTACCTTGTCAACTTCCTCTGCCTGTTTCTCGATCGTCATATTCTTATGAATAACTCCGATACCACCCTGACGAGCCATGGCTATTGCCATTCTGTGCTCTGTAACTGTGTCCATACCAGCACTCATAAGAGGAATATTCAACTTAATCTTCTGTGTCAGCTGTGTTGTAAGGTCTACGTCATTTGGTAATACCTCTGAATAAGCAGGTACCAATAAAACGTCATCAAATGTAATTCCTTCGCCAATAATCTTACCCATTTTCTTATCTCTCTTTCTGTAAAATATTATAATAACTGCACTTGCCGTGCTTATTATCTGTCTCAATCTGCCTTTATAGAGAAAACACATCACCCAACACTTATCGCGTTGGGTGATGTAACTTTTTAAACATGCTAACAAATTATAAACTGCTTGTCAAGGGAAGTTATTCCTCTTTAGACTTTTCAGGCTGAGCCTTTTTTTCATCATTTGCAGCATCCTTTTTTGAGTTTTCCTTTATACTCTCTGTTGTACTCTCCGTTGTTGACTCTGTTGTGGTTGTATCTGCCTCTGTTTCGAAATTAGTCTCAATCTCATTCGGATCCTCCGGATCACCTTTGTATACATAAGTGTCCTCAACACCAAAGTCTATACTGTCATCTCCCACCTGAGCTATAGATATCTCCTGACCTTCTTCAAACGCATCTTCTCTCGGAAGGAACAGCGTATCTCTGTCGATATATATCGTCTCACTCAGGAACGCGTCATCAATCCACACAAACGTACACTCATTGAAATTGCTTCCATGAATATAATATCCCTCGATAGGCTGAATTTCCTCCGAGTTATCTGTCGCCTCTGAAGATGATTTCTCCGAACCAGTCATCTGCCCAGCATCCGACTCGTCTGAAGGTGGGATATATTCGCCCTTATCCACACTGGATATTCTGATATTCTCTATTCCATATTTCATATTCGTAGGTTCATATGGCCAGCCATCAGGATACATATATCTCTTGCCATAAAGTATGTCATACTCTATGTTCTCAAGCTCATCATCGTAATTCTCATCGTCAGGCTTATACTTGGACTGGAACTTCTGAACATAACTCTTCTCAAATCCCAGCATATCAAACACCTTTGTGCTGAGCTGATATGCAGCCAGGTCCTCATCCTCCACTGGAAAGTTATCCATATTGCTCCACACAAAATACTCTGTCTGGTAAAGGTTACCGTTCTCTACATCATCATCTGTGAGTTCAAATCCCGGCAGATGATCTCCATACATTACAAGCACCGCAGGTTCATCAAAGGCTTCAAGTCTCTCTATCAGTTTTCCTATAAACTCATCCATCTCATGCAGCTGATTACAATAGTACGTCCACTGAGTATCAAGAGCCTCATCTCCTGTTCCCGCAACCTTTATCGGATAACTGAAATTCTCCTCATCGAGTTCTGACGGATACCGGCCATGTCCCTGAACACTGACTGTAAAAACGAAATCCCTCGATGGTGTATATCTCAATGTCTTCATGATCTCTCCTGTCAGGACATCATCTTTCTCCCAGTTTTTCTGAGTGTGATTCAGGTTGTACATATACTCCATCGGTGTAAATGTGTCAAATCCCATATTCTTGTACACCTTATATCTGTCATAGAATGTACCGTCATGGTTATGCATCGCATGTGTTGAATATCCGTCAAGCTTGAGCTGTGTTGCCATCGTCTCTATGGTCTGTTTGCCCAGAATAGTCTTATATGGATACTCTCCTGCTCCAAAATACGCCACATTGAACCCCGACAATACCTCAAATTCAGAATTGGCTGTACCCGCACCAATGGCAGGCATCGTCAAGAATCCTGACGTACACTCCTCCTTCAGCTTTGTGAAGTTTGGTATAGGATTCTCATTGAATGTGAGACACTTCACATAGGACGGATCCATGAACGACTCGAGCTGCACAAATATCACATTTGGCTTATCCTTGCCAAGAGTAGAATCTGTTGTACCAACGCTGTCCAGATCATCCTTTATCTCCAGCATCTTATCCTCACTGTAATCGCTCGGCTGTCCGATCCCGACATCCACAACACTGTTGGAGAAACAATATACAAATCCATAATTGTTGTACGCCGTTGCGAGGTTGGCAAAATTGTCCGAGATTGTCTGTGCATTAAGGGCTATCTTGGTGAACAGCATTACACAGAAGAACGTTGCCACTATGAACACTGTGGTCCTCGTCCTGTATATGTTGCCCGTAACAGTTGGTGACTTTATGAACAATATGATCACTCCCGCGAGTGCAACAAAGAGCAGGGCTGCAATGAGAACTATCTGCCACACATCAAAATATTTGTCTATGATAGTTATCGTATTCCTTGCCATCAACATATCTATGGCCGAGAATGGTGTTATTCTAAATCCAAGAACTATACAGTTGGTTATACCCAGTATCAACCAGGCAAATGAAATAACACAATATCCAAAGATTCTCTTTCTCATAAGCAGTGAAAGTGTCAGTGTAAAGAAAATAATGGAACAATTATATAAAAAGATCAATGGCTGATTCCATACATATTCCACCGCTTTGAATAATGAATGTCTTCCAAGTGCTTCCAGAACGACATCCAGTACGATCGCCAGGATCAGGCAGATAAAAACTGCCGAATGATGAAAATTCTTAAGTCTTTCTTTCATAATTTACATATTACCTCGTAAACAATTATTTTTATTTTGCAAATTTCAAAATTATTCAACAAATATCTAATACTAAACGATTGTGATTGATTATATCACTACATTCCATTTATTCAATAGTAAAAATATATTAAATTTTATTACCAATGTAGGCAATTATTGATTTATGGCACAAAAAAAGTCAGGAGAAAATCCTGACTGTGAATTAATATAAAAGAGCGCGAGACGGGAATCGAACCCGCGACCCTCTCCTTGGCAAGGAGATGCTCCACCGCTGAGCCACTCGCGCTTATTGCTGTGTTCAACACAACAATATGGATAATACCACATCAAAGCCAAATTGCCAACAATTTTTTGAAAATTTTTTACAACTTTCTCAAATTAATTTTTCAAAAACCCTATCATGTTATATTTTTCACAGTGTATCCGGCTTTCTCCACGCATCTTATAAGTTCATCATCCGTAGCCTCTCTTCCAAGCTTTACCACAGCCTTCTGTCTCTTCAGATCAACTTTTGCATTCACATTCCCCAGACTGTTGAGTGCATTCTGCACCCTCGCCGAGCAGTTGCCACAGTGCATCCCCTCTATATAAATGGTTTTTACAGCCACAACACTTTTTATCTTGTCGCCTTTAATCTTCACCGAACCGCCACCACCACAGCAGCCGCCCTCTCCTTTAAAATGCTTTGCAGAACTGATAACCGCACCTGCGACTATAAGCAGCAGTATACATATAACAAATATCGTTCCACCCATTTTTATTCATCTCCTTCGTATCTAACAACAAGTACCGCATCCGCATGGCTTTACACTTACACCTGTAACCGCCTGATTCTCAATATAGCCACCGGCCATCAACCCTGCTCTTATTATACGGTTCCATTCTTTTGCCGACAATTCTATGCTCGATGAATCATCAAGCTCGATGACACAGGCATCCTCTATTCCACAGCTTTCTCCGCAGGCAACCTTATACATATTCTTTCTGTTGATCGCTCCAATATCCTCCAGTGTGTTCACCATTCTGTACACTGTAGCTGAGCCGATCCTGCTGTCCTGCTTTGCTGCTTTATAATATATCTCCTTACAGGATGAACATTCTTCCCCAAGGATTATATCCAGAAGTATCATTCTCTGCCTTGTTATCCTGCAGCCACGCTCTCTCAGTCTGCTGATAACGATCTCCTTCTGCATCGCTGTTCGCTGGATACCTGTATCATCTATATTCTTCTTGTCCGTCACTGTTTTATCGTTAGCCATCATACACGCCTCCTTGAAATAGTCTCAAACAAATCCAATTGCTAATTGATAATATTATCGCCAAGGTTAGTATGCACTAACTTAAATTAGTTGTCAATAACGAATTACAGTAAATCAAGATAAATCTAATCAAGATAACTTACTTGTGTATAAATTACTTTTATATAATAATCCCTCCAGTTTATACATGTCCTACTTTTATGCGTCTGCTTTTATGTTTTTATCTTTGAACTCTATAACCGCCTTGAACAGATCCCCATCTATGCTCAGCTTAAAATCAGCCCTCATAAGTGTGCAAAGGCTGTTTGCTATAGAAAGTCCCAAGCCGCTGCCCTCTGTATTTCGTGAACTGTCCCCACGGACAAATCTCTCCATAAGCTCATCACTTGACACATTTAAAGCCTCTCTGGAGATGTTCTTGAACTCAATTCTCACTAAACCGGTTTCATGGATCACGGATGCATACACTCTGGTTCCAGGCATTGCATATTTACTTATATTGGCAAGAAGATTATCAAATACTCTCCACAGATGCTGTCCATCAGCCCTTATGACTGCCGGCACCTCTGATCTTGTGAATACAACCTTAAGCCCGGCATTTGCAAGTTTATCCTCATATTCTGCAACAGCCTGCTCAAGCAGCATATTTGCATCTATCTCTGCCCAGTTTATCTGGATATTGCCGGTGGATGCCTTGGACGCTTCAACTAGATCCTCTATGAGTTTTTTCAGTCTCGCGGACTGCCTTGAGAGAACTTCAATATATTCCTGTCTTGTATTCTCATCCATGTCGTCCTTCTGCAACAGATCTACATAGTTAATTATGGATGTAAGCGGGGTCTTTATATCGTGAGATACATTTGTTATGAGTTCTGTCTTCAAATGCTCGCTCTTCATTCTTGCCTCAACAGCCTTTGACATGCCGTCACTTATCTGGTTGAGATGTTCACCGTGTGCACGGAATACCCAGAACATCTTGCTTGTGTCCGCTTTCCTGTCCAGATTGCCCTCCGCCATCTCTTTAGCACATTTATAAAGTTCCTGTGTCTGAATGATATATGCCACTATTCCGACTATGCACAGCCATTTTAAGATGATATAAATCACTACCCAAAGGAGGCCTCTCATGCTGCCAGCCGCCAGGATTGCCACAAAAATTATCTCTACTATAGTTATACCTATATAAGCCCATATGCCCTTCTGTGTCAGGGACATATGACTTTTCACATACCTGAAACAAGCTTTCGTCTTTCCTGCTATCCACTTCAGTGCGCGGATTATCAGACAGTCTGCCAAAAATGTTCCCGCCTTCACCTTCGCAACCATATTGTTAAAGAAAAATAACGCCACAGAACATAGACATGCCACCGGCACAAGAAACGCAATGTACTGTATGTTTTCTGATACAAAAGTGTAGTTTCTATATTGATTCACACACATGGATGCAATACCGCTTTCAACGCAGATCCCTACTGCTGCTGCAACAGAACATACTACCATAGCCAGTACAAGCTCCGTCGGAGTCCTCTCAAATCTACCGAGTGTTATCGTCTCCTTCCCTGTCTTTACTCCGGCATTGACCATCGAAAATATTGACATAACGATGCACAGCAGCAACATGGCTGCAAATCCTGCCAGTATCCCCTTACTCTTCGTCCTCCATACTCCAATGTATTGTACTATTTCCGGATTTGACGCTTTGATGTTGTCTACAGCAGCCGCCACGTCCACATAGCACTTTCCCGTGATATTTATAAATGAATATGCATCATAGCTTAGCACAAGACAGTAGCCATTCCCAGATGAACTGCCAATCTCATCTGTGTCATCAAAATACAGTTTTTCAACCGAACTCGGGTAATGATCGCCATACATGATATCCTGTGTGGTGATAGACTTGCCATCCGCTGTCAATACAGAATCTGTATCATCCTCCACAGTAGCATTTTCTTCATATTCTCCATTATAATTGTATTCATCATAATATGGCTCATCATTTCCCAGCAGAGTATTGATATACTGCTCACCCTGTTCCATATCACCTAGTTTGTTAAACACAATATATCTTTTAACAGGCACTTCTATCGTGCTGTCATAATCATTTGTATATATATTGTCGTCCAGCCGGGCTTCATCATTTATCAGCTTTATATTTCCGGTCGTTACTTTTATCTTTCCATTATTGGTATTGGCATTTGTATCATCACTGCAGGATGCTGTCAGCATATAGCCGATATCGCCTCGTTCGCTCATATCCTCATACCGGTATGATGACTTGATCGCAGATGTTGTATCCGCGTTGGTCAATCTCCGAAAAACATCATCCGCGGTTATAACCATATCTCCGTTATGATCAGCGCTCACGAGCTGACTGTATGTTGTAATGCTTTCCAGCTGTGACCTTGTCTCCTGGATATAATCCTTCACCTTTCCGGTAAGCACCTCATTTGTGTCCTCCACATAATCGTTTACAAGTCTCTCATACGGCGTCGCGCCCTGATCATCATCACTGTACACTCCAAGGTAGCTTCCCTGCAGCACCAGACCGCCTGTATACAGCGTTCCATATGCCAGCACCGCCACAAGAATATATATTCCAAGTTTGAAGAACACATTTCCTCGTATCTTATAAATTGCCTTATCCACTATTATCCCTCCATTTTATAACCTCTTCCCCAGATAACCTTTATATATCTTGGGTCTGAGGGATTTATCTCTATTTTTTCTCTAAGATGTCTTATGTGTACTGCAACAGATCCTTCCGCTCCCATAGGATCCTCCTTCCACACTGCCCTGTATATTTCTTTTGTAGAAAATACCTTTCCCACATTCTGCATAAGAAGTTTTAGTATGTCATACTCCGTTGGGGTGAGGGGCATAAGTTCTCCATCAAGTGTGACCTGCTTGGATTTGTCATCAAGCTCTATACCTCCGATAACCAGCTTATCTTTCGGCGTCTCTCCGCCTCCCAGCTGCATATAACGCCTGAGCTGTGACTTTACCCTTGCCAGAAGTTCCACTGGATTAAACGGTTTTGTCACATAGTCATCTGCGCCGACCTCAAGCCCCAGTATCTTGTCGGTATCCTCACTCTTTGCCGTCAGCATGATAACCGGCACATTGCTGTTCTCTCTTATCTTTGCCATGGCTGTTATACCGTCCATCTGAGGCATCATGACGTCCATGAGCACAAGCTGTATATCATTGGCATTTACCATGTCAACAGCTTCCTTTCCATTGTAAGCTTTGTATACCGAATATCCCGCTGTCTTGAGATATATCTCTATCGCTGATACTATGTCTTTTTCATCGTCGCATATTAATATATTGTACATTTTTTCATAACCTCACCTTTTAATCGTTTTACATCAGCCCTCCGGATTCTTATCAGGCAAATAGCTGACTCAGCATATCAGGTTTTGCATGAAGACCTGACACACACATTTATTCTCAGCATACCACAATCACCTCCTGTTCTCAATTATCACTATATCGTCATTAAGAAACAACTCGATGAAAGTTTAAGATATCTTTAAGGCTTTCCGAAATTTGTGGTATACTAGGAAAGAATACTAATTTAATAGAAACGGAGTTTTATTTATGACAAAAAAAGATGTACTTGAGATCAGGCACCAATTTGCCCCATCCACATGTTCTATCAGTAAGATCTGCGGATGCT
>USSH01000104.1 GCA_900557435.1 uncultured Coprococcus sp.
AGAATGTAATTCCACGATTTAAATTTTCATCATCTTCAACCACGAGTATACCTGGTATAGCATATGCACCTCTCTTTATTAACTATTCATCTAAAAATGCTTCAATGCCTCCACAATTGCACTCTCTTTATCTTCTGGACACTGCGGTTACCTGCTATCTTCATTTTTAGGTAAATTATAATTCTTTCCAACCTCAATTCCGCATTTTCTCTTTACCTGTGAGATATACAGATTGGAAACCTTCGTGCCGGCATTATGTTTAACCATATACTTCTTTATCTCATCATATATAGCCTTAGTCTCTGCAGATGTTATATCCATATCATCAAGTTCAATCGTGACATTAATGTAATCATCAGGCTTTTGTTTCAGTTGGGACAAAAGAACAGCTGTCTCCACATGCCCGCTATGGCAAAACTGATCAACGACCGCAACCTTCTTCGCCTCATACCCCTTCTCCTGAAGTATCTTCACATCTCTCGCCAGGGTTGCCGGGTCGCAGCTCACGTAGACGATACGTTCCGGCGCCATGTGGACCAGAGTATCCAGAAGCACCTGATCACAGCCCTTTCGCGGTGGGTCCACGACCACGACGTCCGCATGTGAGCCATCGCCGCCCTTCTTATATATATCTGGAACGACTTCCTCTGCCTTGCCGACGAAGAACTCGGCATTTGTGATCCCATTGATCTCAGCATTATGTCTTGCATCGTCTATAGCCTGTGGAACGATCTCCACTCCATATACCTTCTTTGCCTTCTGGGCGAGGAACAAGGATATGGTTCCTATTCCGCAGTACATGTCCCACACGGTCTCGTCACCGGACAGGTCCGCATACTCCAAAGCCTTGTTGTACAGGACATTTGTCTGGACAGGATTTACCTGATAGAAGGACAATGGGGATATCTGATATTTGATGTCACCGATATAGTCCGTGATGTATGACTGTCCCCAGAGGGTTATGCACTTATCACCGAGTATACGGTTCGTATTCTCCATGTTGACGTTCAGGCAAATGGATGTCATGCCGTCTATCTTAACCAGTTCTTCTATCAAAATCTCACTGTGCGGAAGCTTGTTGCCATTTGTCACCAGACACACCATGATCTCCTTGGTGGTAAATCCAACTCTGATAAGGATATGTCTGACCAGACCCCTTCCAGTCTCCTCATCGTAGGTCGATATGTGATTGTCCTCAATGAAGCTTCTGACGATAGCAACTATTTTGTCATTCACAGGCGCACCGATGGCGCAGCTCTCTGTGTCTATGATGTCGTGGCTTCTTCCTGCGTAGAATCCGATGACAACATTGCCGTTCTTGTCTCTGCCGACAGGGAATTGGGCCTTATTCCTGTAGTGGAATGGATCATCCATGCCGTAAGCTGGCTTTTCCATGATTGTTTCCACGTTCTCCATCTTGCCGATCCTCTGCAGACAGTTCTTCACCTTGTTCCACTTGTATTCGAGCTGCTGCTCATAGGAAACCTGCTGCATGGTACATCCGCCGCATCGTTTCGCTTTATCGCACACTGGCTCCACACGGTATGGCGATGGTGTGATGAGCTTCATCAATCTTCCATAGGCTATGTTCTTCTTCACCTTGACGATCTTCACCTCCGCCAGATCGCCCACCACGGCATCCTTGACAAATACAGTCATGCCCTGAACATGTCCAATACCCTCTCCGTCATTGCCCATGTCCTCGATGAGCACCTGGTAATCCTCATTTTTGACAAGTGTGACTTCACCAGTATTCACCGCATCCGTTCCAGACGATCTAACATCTGAACTGGCACTATTCACTGCCTCCACAGCTTTTTTTCTCTGCACACCATTTACTAGTCTATTGTTCTTAGGTCTTCTATTGTTCCTAATATTTGACATATACTATCTCTCTTCCTATTACTTACCATCATGGGGCGATCCTATTCCTTGAAGATCGTCCCTCTATATTATTAATCTAACCGTGGTATGATACCATTTCCCATGGCACGTAGACGCTCCGTTTGACACGGCGGCATTCCATGGGACACAGGGACGCTCCTCGTGACAAAAGGAACGTCCCTATGGAACCCTAAACATGCTAAACTGTGTATAGTGCTCTTCTTGTTCTGATGAACCATTGTTAGCAGAAGCAGTTCCTCCATTTCCTGAATCACCAGCGTTTCCGGTGATTACATCCAGCAGACTCACATCAGACAAACTATATGGCAAAGCCCCGCTCTCTATAAGCTTCTTGTTGCCCTCACTTGTAGAATCACTCCACACAAAAACTTTTCCCCATCCATGTCTAATAGCTTCTTTGGCTCCTGTCCATGTTCCGCCCTTATTGTAATCAGACTCTGCCACAAATGTTCCATATGCCGATGCATATATATATTTATTTCGGTTCATGGCTCTTGCAGCCGTAAATCCTGCAGTTGGAAGCATATCTGAAAATACCAGCATATTTCCAGCTACAAGCTGCTGATTGATATCCTTCTTTTTGACTTTGCTCACAAGTGAGTCAGCAAGATATTCTACAACTGCTCCTCCATTTCCAAGAGCTGATATCTCTGCTGTCTGATCCGCACCTCTGGCACCACCAGAGTATACGACCAGTTTCTCTCGGACTGCCTTCTCCACCAGAGACTTTATAAATTCAAGTCCTTCATTGCTGAGATTTCTGGAACCCACGACACCGATCCCTATATTGTGCGCGAGGTCAATATTGCCAGCGTAGAAAAGCACCGGTGGTTTTTTCACGCCAAGTACCCGCTTCAGCATAACAGGATAACCATCGCTCAGCATGGTCTTGACGTATATACCCCTCTGTTCATAATCGTTCAGCGCCACAGCAGCCGCCGCGCCACGATCAGCAAGTCTTGCAAATCTGTCACACTCTGGCTGATCATACCCAAGCTCCTTAAGTCTGCTGCAATCCTCAAGCACCACCTTAGGCTCCATCTTATATTCAACGATTTTTTCTATAAATCTATTCCACTCACCAAGAGTGAGAGTATTTGTCTGTTCATCCTTGCCTATACCCACTCTGGAGCATAGCAGAATGGTACTCATCTCATTATCCGTATATTTCATATTTTCCTGTTCGATCCTAATCTAATTTTACATAGCTATTTTTTATCAGTATTTGCGTTTAGTCTTCATGTTTAATTTTCATGTTTAATTTCCATATTTAATTTCCGTGTCCGGCACTGTTAGCCAATGCAAATGGATATATCTTTCCACTTACTGATTTGCGCATCTTGTATCCACAGCATGTAAATGTCCACTTGGAATCGACCATGTCATCAACCAGAAGAATGTTGTCAGGTCTTACCTGTTTTATTGCAAATGACTTATCTGCGTTCTGCCACTGCATATAGCTGTTGTTAAACTTCTTCTGACATTCTGTATCAGCACACTTCTCTATAGCCTCAAAGAAATCAATGCCGAGTGCTGCTGCCAGTTTCTCAGCAAAATCTCTGACAAGTAATGGTCTCCTCCTGGATGGAATAAATGTTACACTGTGTATATCGTTCTCTCGGACAAATCCCTTCAATCTCTCAGCGGCAGCATTCACAAGTTCTTCCCTGAAGGATCCTCTCTTGTATTTATCCTCTGATACCATAGTTCCCCATCCGGCATCCCCATAATTGCTGAGGACAAGTCCTGGTTCAACCTGATACTCCTGCTCTATCCTGCTCTTTCCGCTTTCACTGCAGGTTTTATTCGGCCACCTCTTTCTTGGCTCTATGATATTAAAATCTTCCTTTATGAACTTGCCTGCCTCACTGATCTCTGCCTGGGTGATATCCGTATCAAATATCTTCCCTACAAGGCAATTACTGCATTTGCCACAGGCGCACGCCTTACGATCGTCCAGCTCCCTGGCTATAAATTGCATGTAACATTCATCTGTGTTGCAAAAATCAGTCATCCTGTTAAGTTCAGCTCTTCTTATAGCTGTGATTTCTTTACTGTGTGTCATATCAGGAGTCCATGCTGCTGCACTTCTGTAGTATCCGGTATGCTCTTTATAGACCACACCATCCACCTCGAGATACTTCAATGTCTTTTCCACTCTGGAAGACTTCATATTGACATAACTTTCTATCTCGTTCTTGTTCTTTCCTGGATTATCCGCCACCGCCCTCACAACATCAAGCATTTCCGCCTCAGTTGGGAATGCCGAATTGATAAAGTAGTTATTGATAATATCATCCTGCTCACCATACATAAGAATGGCATAAGCTGCTGGTATATGTCTTCCAGCACGTCCAATCTCCTGGTAATATTCAACTACGTTCTTTGGTCTCTGAAAATGTATGACGAACCCTATATCATCTTTGTCATATCCCATGCCAAATGCTGTCGTTGCGACAAGTGCCTTTATCTCATTCTTATTGAAACGATCAATAACAGCAACCTTCTCCTCAGAAGTTCCTGACTTAGAATAAAAAACATCTGCAGCCACTCCATGCCTGACAAGCCATTTACATACCAGATCACAATCATTAGTCGTCAGACAATACACTATTCCGGTTCCCGGAACCCCATTGATATTCTTTGCAAGCCAGGCAAGTCTCTCCTCCCTGCTGTCAAGAGGTATCGTTTGAATGGCAATAGATTCCCTCATAAGCTCTCCCCTGCTTATCAAGATATCCCCACCAAGCTGTGATCTGATATCTTCAACAACTCTGTCATTTGCTGTTGCTGTCGTTGCAAGCACTGGTACATTTGCAGGCAACAGCTGGATAAATTTCACCAGTCTCCTATAATCTGGTCTGAAATCATGACCCCAATCAGATATGCAGTGTGCCTCATCTACAACAAACAAACCTACACGACTTGCAAGACTATTCATAAAAGAGTCCAGGAAATCTTTATTTGCAAGCCGCTCTGGAGCGACTATAAGTGCATCCACGTCCCCTGCAGCTATATCTGCAAGTATGTTTCCCCAGTCATCCTGATTGTTGGAATTGATGGTCTCCACACGAAGCCCCAGACGCTTCGCCGAGTCCACCTGATTGTCCATCAACGCAAGTAGCGGGCTAATGATTATAGTGAACTTTCCTGTTTCTCTCCTGATCATCTTAGTTGCCATAAAGTACACAAGACTCTTACCCCATCCTGTTTTCTGTACCACAAGAGTACGTCTGCCTTCCAGCACACCCTCTATAGCCTCAAGCTGGCCAGGATTGAATTTCGCATTCTCACCGTAGCACTCTTCAAATATCTTTGTTATCTCTTCTCTGCTGTACCCCATTTTCTTCCCCCTATATTATCGTTTCTTCATTATGTATATTTGCTATCCTTGATTTATGAGCTTTATCCATATGAAACCCGCATTAACCCCATGGCGGTGAATCATATTACTCCGACGTCTTCCTTATGTTGGACTGGAGCGCTCTGTTGAAGCCCAGCCAGCCATTGTTGTCCTTTGCCGCATCCAGTTCCTGGATAAATGTCTGGATCTTGGCGTCTGTGTTGTCCGCCATGGACAGTGCCAGAGCCTCGATGAGTGCCGGTTTCTTCGGTGAGCCGTACTCAAGCTCTCCGTGGTGAGCCAGTATGCAGTGCTCCAGCTCATTTGCCGCCTTGGCAGGAAAATTCTCTATCGTATTTATCTTGTCGCGGATCATCATCGTTCCCATAACGATGTGTCCCAGAAGCTGACCTGCGTCTGTGTAGTCGTTCTCAGGGAACTTGGAGATCTCATAGACCTTGCCAATATCGTGAAGTAACGCCGCTGTGATCAGCAGATCCCTGTTGAGCACCGGATAGTATGTGGTGTAGTAGTCACACATCTTGGCAACTGCCAGCGAGTGCTCAAGTAAGCCTCCTATGTATCCGTGATGTATCGATTTTGCAGCCGAGTGATTCTTGAATTCCTTGACAAATGCAGGATCTTCGGCGAAGAATTTCTTCAGAAGTACCTTGTAGTAATCCTTGTCGAGTGATTCTACGAGAGCCATCAGATCTTTGTACATCTGCTCTATATCCTTCTTGGTGCATGGCATATAATCAGCCTCAACATACTCTCCCTCGTCTGCGATCCTAATCTTCTTGATGTTGAGCTGGAGCTCATTGTTAAATGATGTCACCTGCCCATCCACCTTGATGAAGTTCTTTGCCTCAAAGTGTCCGATCGCATTTGTCAGCTCCCACACCTTTCCGGCTATGCTTCCTGTTTTATCCACAAGCTCCAGGTTGTAATATGTCTTTCCTGATTTTGTCGTTCCTGTCTGCTTGTTCTTGCAGAGATAGACATTCGATATCATGTCGCCTTCATTGAAATCTGTTATAAATACCATTTTTCTTTCCTCTTTCTACTTCCTATACTTGATTATTAATCCAAACCTAAAATTAAATCATATATAAGAATACAATAGGCGGTTGTGAAAATCCAGTATTTACTGAACATTTCCACAACCGCCTGTATTGTATTTCTTATTCTACATATTGTCGTACTCATGAAGCTTGTCCGAAGCCGCCTTTCCTTTCTTACGCGTCTCCTCCCTGTCAAGCTTTCTCACGCCAAACAGCCCCTTGATGACAAATGCTATTCCAACGCACAGTGTGCCAAGTATGAGTGTAAGCTCAAGTCCTGACATATATCTCAGTGAAACGTTAAGTGAGATTACGATGCATACAAAGAATGCTATGCAAAGTCCTGTAAACACAAGACCTGTTCCCATGTTAGGTTTTACCAGCAGTGCTATAAATGCGATGACCAGCAGAACTATAAATATTCCGCCTATGCTCACCCCGCCGCCTATACGGAACAAGGAACTGAGAAGCCCCCAGTCTGAAACGACAACATTCTTAAGGAACATCACTCCTCCTGCTATCATCAATACGATTCCCAATAAAAACTGTAACAACTCTTTCATCCGCTTTTTCTCCTCTTCCTTTTGTAAATACCGTCACCCTTTAATCTGTCCTTTTCATAATATCAGCTTTAGTTTCCTCCCGCAACCATTCGCTTTGATTAATCAGTGAAAAATGTATGTTTTTCTACACCTGCAATATGTTGACGCTCTATAATTATAAGGGGTATAATCAATTATGTATGTGTAGAATTAGAGACTTTATGTATATTTAATTATGCTTTTCATGCACTTATCATGTTTAGTACCTATCCGATTCAAAATCTACATATTATATACATAAAATATAGAACACGACATTAAAAAACAAATAAGGAACACAGAAAATGAATCTACGAACATTAAGAGTTATAGAATACAACAAGATAGTCGAGATGCTGACAACATTTGCCTCATCACCCATGGCGAAGAGGAAATGCCAGCGTATAAAGCCCCGCAAGGATCTCGCCATGATCGAGACGCTCCAGCAGGAAACAAGGGATGCTCTCCGCCGTCTGAACACACAGGGCAATCTGTCATTTGCAGGACTTAAAGATATCGGGGCATCTCTAAAGAGACTTGAGGTTGAGGGAATCCTCACAACCGCAGAACTGCTTGATGTGGCAAGCATGCTGGACCTCGCACTCACCGCCAAGAGATATGGTGAGAACGAAGGCACAAGCATGACAGATACGAGAAGACGCAGCAAGGAGCAGATCGAGGAGGAGAAGGCCTCCAACAAGATGCTGGGATTGAGCATGAACCTGGATGGCACCACATGTCCGGACAGCCTGCGCACGAGATTTCTGGAGCTCATGCCTCTGGAGCATCTGTCCAGAGAGATCCACAGATGCATAATTTCCGAGAACGAATTTGCCGATGACGCTTCATCAGGGCTCAAGGCCGTGCGAAGGAACAAACGTCTGACAAATGAAAAGCTGCACAACCAGCTTGCAAAGCTTGTCAGCGATACCAGCAAGCAGACCATGTTCCAGGATAACCTGGTAACCATGAGAAACGGCAGATACTGTATTCCTGTCAAGGCCGAGTACAAGAACCATTTTCCCGGTATGATACACGACCAGTCGTCGACCGGAGCAACAG
>USSH01000105.1 GCA_900557435.1 uncultured Coprococcus sp.
AAAAGGAACTCGGACTTGATATTACAGACGAGCAGATTGAGGAACTCAAGGCTAACAAAGACAATATCAATTACGAAGATGCAAAAAAGCGTGAAAAAGAAGTAAGACATGATGTAATGTCACACGTATATGCATATGGACTTCAGTGTCCTAAGGCAAAAGGAATTATCCATCTTGGAGCAACTTCATGTTATGTTGGTGATAATACAGATATTATTGTTATGACAGAGGCATTGAAGCTTGTTCGTAAAAAACTTATAAATGTAATCGGTGAACTTTCTAAGTTTGCAGATAAATATAAGGCACTTCCTACACTTGCATTTACACATTTCCAGCCGGCACAGCCGACAACAGTAGGCAAGCGTGCAACACTCTGGCTTAATGAACTTGTTATGGATTTAGAGGATGTTGATTATATACTTTCAACAATGAAGCTTTTAGGATGTAAAGGTACAACAGGTACACAGGCCTCTTTCCTTGAATTGTTCAATGGAGATCATACGAAAATCCGTCAGATAGATGGAAAGATTGCACAAAAGATGGGATTTGACAAGTGTGTTCCTGTATCAGGACAGACATATTCAAGAAAAGTAGATACAAGAGTTCTCAATGTACTTGCAGGAATTGCAGCGAGTGCACATAAGTTCTCTAACGATATCAGACTTTTACAGCACTTAAAAGAAGTTGAGGAACCATTTGAAAAATCACAGATTGGTTCATCAGCTATGGCTTACAAGAGAAATCCAATGAGAAGCGAGAGAATGGCTTCACTTGCAGATTATGTATTATGTGATGCCTTAAATCCTGCAATCGTATCTTCTACACAGTGGTTTGAGAGAACACTTGATGACTCAGCAAATAAGCGTATCTCAGTTCCAGAGGCATTCCTTGCAGTTGACGGAATCCTTGATCTGTACCTGAATGTTGTAGATGGTCTTGTGGTATATGACAAGGTTATCTACCAGTGCTTCATGAAGGAGATTCCATTCATGGCAACAGAGAATATCATGATGGATGCTGTTAAGCGTGGCGGCAATCGTCAGGAGCTTCATGAGAAGATCAGAGAGTATTCAATGCTTGCAGGCGAGCAGGTCAAGAAGTTTGGAAGAGAGAATGACCTCGTTGACCGTATCGCAGCAGACCCTGACTTTGGCATGACAAAGGAGGAGATCGTATCTATCCTTGAGCCAAAGAACTTCGTAGGTCGTGCTCCTGAGCAGACAAAAGAGTTCCTTGCAGAGGTTATTCAGCCTATCCTCGATGAGAACAAGGATATCCTCGGCGTTACTGCGGAGATCAATGTATAAAGATCTGAATTAAAATGTATATAGAGTAAATAAGACGCTGGCGCATTTGCGATGGTGGTATGTCCGTTTTGACAGGGATATATACTAACAAGCTTATGTGTCAGCGTTTTTATATACAATTGAAAGGCTATTTTCTAAGATTCACATTTGCAGATAGATGTGCTAATATAGTTAGTGAAAACTAACTCATATAGTCGGCAGACAAAGTGGATCACAGAAAATATGGTTATGTGATTAAAAAGGGAGGAATATTGCTATGTTACAGTGGAAGGTATTTATGGCTATGGCGCTGGTGGGGCATGTATTATGTGGAATTTCTGATGGATTTCTCACGTATGCACCGAATGGAAAGGTCGATCTGACGAATTTCAAAGATTATGATAAGTCTAAGGTGGCGTTCAGGGGGATGCCGCTTAAGAATCTGTCGATAGCTATGCTTCTAGGTGTAGGTGCCATGACTTTGGAGATATTTGGTTATCTGGCTATCTGCGACTGGATCCGCCAGTACTCAGAGACTTTTTATATGATAATGTATGTTGCAACACTTGTAATGTTCATCAATCTGGCACTGCATCATCTGTTCTGCTGTCTAGTCGAGTGGTTCTTCGTAAAGCTGGGTCTGACAGAAGAAGCTCTGAATGCAGTGTGGGATTTCTTCAAAACCACCTGCTATACGATGTATCTGGGCTATGCTGGTATGCTTGTATTTGCTGTAGCATTTCTGATAGCTGTAGTTACAGGAAAGACGTCACTTCCGGTGTGGGCGTGCATCTTCAATCTGCTCCCCCTTGCGATAGTCATACTGCCTACCAAGATTCCGGCAAAGGCAAATGTGATCGGTGCGATCATGTTTGCCGGACTGATATTTTTGATATAGAATAAAAAAAGAAATGGCTGCACGGATGAAATGTCTGTGCAGCTTTATTCTTTATGGTATAATGCGAATGTATGTGAGAGGTTGGCATGTGCCATAATAAAGCAAATGGCAAAATAGAGTTGAAAGGTAAAATGAAGCATGGATGAGATAAACGACAACAAAAAAGCTATGTCTGAGGATGTGAAACAGGCACTGATAAGGTTTAACAAGGACAACATCTATGTCCAGAACCTGAAGATAGAGCTGGTCGATATGAGCCTTGGATATGTGAAGGGCAAGATGATGGTCACAGAGGATGTCCTGAATCCATATGGTTCTGTGCACGGTGGATGTCTGTACTCACTTGCGGATATAGTGAGCGGGATCGCAGCATGTACCTACGGAAAGTTTTCTTCAACTATAGATGGAACCATGACATATATAGCTCCGGCTATGAACACGGAGTATCTCATATGCGAGGGAATGGAGATCCGTCAGGGCAAGAAGGTGTCACTGTATGAGGCTAATATTTACGATGACAAGGGACAGCTTGTGGACAAGGCAAGGTTCTCATTCTACATGATGAACCGTTCTGTTGTGGAATAGATGGGAGATGTAAGGCAAGGTGAAATATGCAAATGTTGTCACAGGCAGGTTCGTAGACAGACCAAACAGGTTCACAGCCCATGTGGAGATAGACGGAGTTACAGAGATCGTGCACGTAAAGAACACGGGGAGGCTCAGCAGTTTGCTGATACCGGGGAGCACGGTCAGCCTTGAGAAGTCTGCAAATCCAAACCGCAAGACGAAATACGATCTCATAGCGGTGGAGGATCCAAAGCTTGGCTGGGTGAATGTGGACAGTCAGGTGCCCAATAAGGTGGTTTTGGAATGGCTTAAAACTAAGGATTATGACTTTATAAAGCCAGAATATGTATACGGGGATTCAAGGATTGATTTCTATATGGAAAAGGATGGCACAAAGTATCTCATGGAGGTCAAGGGCTGTACGCAGGAGATCGATGGGATAGGATATTTCCCGGATGCACCCACCGACAGGGGAGTCAGGCATTTGCGGGAGCTGATGAAGGCGGTCTCTGAGGGATATAAATGCTATGTTGCATTTGTCATTCCGATGACAGGGATAACTGAGGTCAGACCAAATGCGGAAATACACAGGGAGTTCGCGGAGACTTTCTATGAGGCGAAGGCGGCAGGAGTGGAGGTGTTAAATCTCACGTGCCGGGTTACACGGGATGAGCTGGAGATAGTGGATAAGTGAGATAGGTGAAAATTATAAGGGTAAATGATAAGCAAATATACGTTTGACATGCAAGCGGTTAAATGCTAGTATAATATCAAAAGGTGCTACCGATAGACGGTTAGCCTTGATATATGAATGGTATAAAATAACCGCTCACAGTTTACCAGGCTGGGCGGTTTTTTTTGTCTTATTCTTGCTCTTAGAGCCAACGGCATAACCAAGATTAAAGCAAGTAAGACATAAGCTGAGGATGGCTATAAAAAGATGATGCCTATCGTAATGTTGTGATTGATTCATTCGATGCAGATACAATTCATTTGCAGTTTGGTGGATCATTGGGACTTGGTGATATTACTAAGATTGAGGAGATAAGTTATGGCGTTTGATTTTAAGAAAGAATATAAGGAGTTTTATTTACCGAAAAATAAGCCACAGATCGTAACGATTCCAAAGGCGAATTACATAGCGGTAAGGGGCAAGGGCGACCCGAATGAAGAGGGCGGAGAATATAAAGCCGCGATCGGCGTTTTATATGCTGTTGCGTACACTCTCAAGATGAGTTATAAGACTGATTACAAAATAGAGGGATTTTTTGAATATGTAGTCCCACCACTTGAAGGCTTTTGGTGGCAGGATAATGTGGAAGGTGTGGATTATACAGATAAATCTACATTTAACTGGATTTCTGTTATTCGTCTTCCTGATTTTATAACAAAGAAGGATTTTGACTGGGCGGTGGAGACTGCGTCAAAGAAGAAAAAGATTGATTGTACTTGTGCAGAATTTCTGAGTATTGATGAAGGCTTGTGTGTGCAGATCATGCATATAGGAGCATTTGATAATGAACCTGAGACAGTAGCAGTGATGGATAAATATTTGGAAGAGAATGGGTATGTAAATGATTTCATTGATGAACGATATCATCACGAAATCTATCTATCAGACCCAAGAAAAACTGCACCGGAAAAGTGCAAAACTGTTATAAGGCATCCGATAAAGAAGAGATTGTGATTCTATTTTGGAAAATAAAAAAAGATTTTGTTTACTGATTCATACGAGAAAAAATGCAAGCACCTATCATTACCACAGGAAATGAATTGGACAGTGAGAAAATAATTGCTTTTTCTAAAAAGGTAGATGTTGAGCAACTTTTGTCATATGGAAAGGCTGTTAAGGAATCTACCAATGCATTTTTGCCTAAATTATCCTATGATGACATAAAGCAGAAATTTACAGATGAGGATAAGGATAGATTAGTTAATTCAAAGTGTGTTTCATCAGATGAAAAGTACGATAATGCAAGATGTTATGAGCGTTAATCAGAAAGAATATAAAATTGTGAAGTTATTAGGACATGGAAAAGGTGGTTATTCCTATTTGGCAGAACGGGAAGGCAAATTTTATGTGCTAAAGCAGATACATCATGAACCATGCGAATATTACTCATTTGGCAATAAAATCGCAGCAGAACAAAATGATTATAGTAGACTACTGCAAACAGGAATTAGAATTCCAAAAATGTTAGACATTGATGTGGCAAATGAAAGAATATTAAAAGAATATATTGATGGACCAACTATATATGATTTAGTGAAAAATGATGCAATGAAAGATTTGTATTTGATGCAAATGAGAGAAATGGCAAAGGTAGTATATGGAGCAGCATTAGTTATGTAACTTATACAAGTGAATATGCCCCAGCAGCTAAGTTTTATGAAAAGAATGGGTTTAAGTTGTCAAATGGGACTATATGTATGTACTGTGATTGATTCGTTCGATGCAGATACAATACATTTGCAATTTGGTGGATCATTGGAGTTTGGTGACATTGCCAAGATTGAGGAGATTAAAGAAAATGATAAATGAAATATCAAAAGAAACGAGAGAGTATCTTCTCTCTGTGTTAGACTTTGATGATGGGGAGATATTGGACTTTGTACCATGCAGCGAATCAGATCAAACGGGGATGAAGGCACTGGAAGTTAAGTTTGCTCATGGAATTCATTTTGTGTGGTATCAGACAATTTGGAATTCATCTTATTATGCAACCAGAAATGGAGAACAAATTTCACATAAATATTATGTAGGCAGGATTGATAAGAATACGCATATTTATCTTCAGGGCTTTATAGATGATCTGATTTTCGGTCGTTTTGATAACGCTGAAACTCCAACAGAGAAGTACCTTAAGTACATAGAGGAAAATAATCTTACATCATACATGAATAATACCAGATGGAATCAGCTTTTTGAAATAATCCATCAGATTGAGAGCGAGACAGGGCATGAGGTACAGATAAGCTACAAATTACTGGGAGAAGATGAAGAAAAATGGTATTGGACTATTAGTGGTGATGAAGAATTGCCTGGCATAAACAGTCGATATTTTCAATGGTTCAAGATCAAACCGATATATGTAAAGCGAATTTATAAGGGGAGATTTATGGATGATGAATATATTAGGGAAGATTATACGAATTTGTTCTTAGAGAAAATAAATAAGACAAACCTGAGGTATGAGCCCGTAAATGATGATGATGGAGCTTTTATAATATATGGATATAGGTAATTGTTATTGGAGGCTTTATGGATTACACAATAAGAAGATTAAAACAGGAAGAAACAGGGATATTAGATACATTTTTATATGAGGCAATATTTATTCCAGAGGGCGTGGAGGCACCTCCAAGGGACATTATCAATCAGCCGGAATTGCAAGTGTACGTTGACGACTTTGGAAACAGAGCGGGGGATATGGCATTTGTCGCAGAGACAAATGATAAAGTTGTTGGAGCTGTGTGGGTTCGTATTATGGACGACTATGGGCATGTTGATGACGATACACCGTCTTTTGCAATCTCACTGCTCAAAGAATACAGGAATTACGGCATTGGAACGGAGCTGATGAAAAGGATGCTGGCGGAGCTGAAAAACTGTGGATATAAGAGCGGTTCACTGTCTGTGCAAAAGCAGAACTATGCAGTCGGAATGTACAAAAAAGTTGGATTCCAGATCGTGGATGAGAATGATGAGGAATATATAATGGTCTGCAGGCTGTCGTAGATGGTAAGTGATTTAGAAGATATAAGTAGCTTTGATGAGAAATATGTGACAAAAATAGATAAAAGTTATTTCATGACATAATTGTCAGGTGGAAAAAACGTCATTTAGAAGTAAAGAAAATATTAGAGCCGGATTTGTTGTGGTGCCATTGCTTATGACAGTGGTATGTTCAATTGCATTGATAATAAATGTAAGGGGATATGTATGGAATATTCAGGGGAAATAGCTTATTTTGCCTAGTCTACGAAGCGTAGAACCCGCATAGATTCACCATATTCTACGCCTCGTGGGTGTGATTTGCAATAAAAAGGGGAGATAATTGAGCCAGAAAGGAGGAAAACATATGGACCAGATTAAAATTGGACGATTCATCGCTGATGAGAGAAAGAGAAAGGGATATACTCAAAAACAGCTTTCTGAAAAACTTGGAATCAGCGATAAAACAATTTCAAAATGGGAACGAGGAAATGGTTTTCCAGAGGTTTCATTATTGTTGCCTCTATGTGATGAATTAGAGATAACAGTGAATGAATTACTGTCTGGCGAAAGAGTATCTGAAGAGGATTATAGAAAGAAAGCGGAGGTAAATATGGTGAATTTAGTTAGAGAGGCACAGGAAAGCAAAAAGAAAATTATTTTGTCTGCAATGGTCGCGGCACTTACGATAGTTGCGGCACTTCCATTGTTTTTGTTGTCAGGAATTCTGGAGATGGAGAACTGGCTGAGAGTTCTGCTTATCGCAATAGGGCTAGTAGTTATCTGTGGCGGAATTGTGATTGCGTGTATTCTTGATAGAGAGGCAGGGGCATTTGAATGCCCTGATTGCAATACCAGGTTTGTCCCTGATATGAAGTCATATGTAATGGGCGCACATACATTAACAAAGCGCAAATTAGTTTGTCCTCATTGCGGGGCACATAAATATTGCAAAAAGGTGCTTACAAAATAAAAAATAGAATTCAAGGAGAGCCTTCCGCATTCAGGGAGTACTGGACTTTTCTTTGATCGGGATTCTGGCAAAGATCGCATCTGTTCTGGCGGATAACGGCATTTCGATATTTGCAGTATCCACATATAATACGGATTATGTTATGGTAAAGAAGGAGAATTTTCAAGATGCACTTGAAGTTCTGGCGGCAGCAGGGTATGAAATTGTGGATTGAGAGTTGATAAACCGAAACTTAAAACCGGGATGAGAATCAGGGAGAAATGTAAATGGATTATGCCTTATTACAAAAAATATACAATATCAAGTCATTTGTAGGATATACAGATGA
>USSH01000106.1 GCA_900557435.1 uncultured Coprococcus sp.
CCCACAAGCTTATTTAGTCTGCCCGCCTTTATCAGGTTGTCCAGACTCCCCAGCGCAAACATTACCAGTGTCTCCCTCGCCGCTTTGTCAGCAACGCTTACTATTGTATCGAATGAATCCCCATCCTCAATCCCTTCGCATATTGCATGCAACAGATGTTCAGGGAATACTCCCGCACCACATGTATTTATAACCGCGATATTCCTGTCCGGGTTCTTCTCAAGCGCCATATGCCTTGCAGCTATGGCACTGTTGTAGCTGCCGGACAGCGCAGACGACAATGTAAATGCAAGCACATTGCCAGCATCCCCCCACGCCTCAAGCCACGCATGCGGCGAAGGGCAGCTCGTCCTGCCGCCTGACTGACTGTTCTCAATATGTTCGAGCATCCTCCCTATATCTATACCCGGTTCATCTATATAATCTGTGTTATCAACAGATATTGTAAACGGAACCTCAGCATAATCTATGTCTATTCCATCCAGTCCATCCGGAACAAGCAGGCTGCAACCGGAATCTGAAACCAGCTTCCATCCATGATCATTTTTCCTTTGCTTCCTACCATCTTGTCCACCCACACCTTGAGACTTCGAACTAATTTCCAGTTTTATATTCTGCTCTTCTTTTTGATTATGCGCGTTTCTTTTCATCTCAACAACACCTCCATACACAATATGTATCACACAGGTATTATTAGATATTTTTTCTGTATTTATACATTTTAGACATTTTTTCTGGGAGCGTAAATTTTACAAAAAGTAAAATCCCCCCCATTTTTAGCCCATTTTTCCACTCTCAGCGTCATGAATTCGCTTTATAAGCGCATTTGCCCAAATCTATTGACATACCAATTTTAATCGCCTAAAGTATGCCTACCGGCCGAGAATTTTTCATAAGGAGGATTTTATTTGCCAGTTACACGAAATTTATTTGACAGCACTTTTAAAAAGATACTCACGCTATCCTCAAAGGCTGTTGTAAATATGATCAACGGTCTGTTCGACATGTCGTATGATCCAGACACTGCAACAGTGTCGTATCACTGGACTGAGAGTGTCAAAGACGATGGTTCCATGAGTACAACTCTGGCCGACACCATACTGGTGATAAACGATTCTGATGCGTACCATATCGAGGCACAGATGATAAAAGACGAAACTATCGTTTTCAGAGTATTTTCTTACGGAGCAAGTTATGCCGACAAAACAAAAACAATAATGCATGATGAAGGTGGTCAATATCTATACAGGGTGCGATTCCCTGAGCCTTGCGTTATATACCTGAGCAACGTCTCCAGATCCGTTCCCGATACATATTCTCTGCTGATAGATTTCGGACACAACAGGGAAACAAACTATGAGGTCCCGGTCGTAAAACTTGCCAACTGTTCTTCTGAAGACATTAATAATAGAAAAATGGTGATCCTCATCCCATTCTTTCTTTTAAAACTTCGAGAAATGCTCAAGAATCAAAAATCTCGCACTCCGGAGAACATCGAAATATTGAAAAGCCTTATCAAAACCGATATAATGGGAAATATAGATAAGAACGTTGAACTCGGGAATATAACACCTGAAGATGGAGCGCAATTATACAGACTCACCCAGGTATTATATACCAGACTGTATTCCGCGTACGAGGAAACGGAGGAGGTTACAGATATGGTAGAACAATCGATCATTACTTTTGTGGATGTTTTTCAGGAAGAAAAGGCCAAGATGGAAAAGCAGATGGCGGAAATGAATAAAAAGATTGCAGAGAAGGATTCAGAGATTGCTAAGTTAAAAGCCGAGCTTTCAGCTCTGAAATCAGGAGATAACTAATTATACTGTCTTTATTCAGAATAAAACAATGACAACACGCAATCCTCAAATGTCAAAAAGGTATGACCGAGCTGCACTCAACGCAACCTGATCATACCTTTTATTTATTATATAAATTATCAATTCTTAACCTTAACAACGTCCTTCTTCCTGTACTTCTTCACCTCATACAGTTTCTCATCTGCCATAGTCATGGCATTCTGAAGACCTTTCTTGTTATATTCAACGATCTGGCAGTTTCCAAGAGATACACTGACCTTGTAGGGCTTGTCACAGTGTTCATTGAACTTCTCAAATGAACTGTATACTTCCTCAGCGAATGCATCTGCAGCGTCAGAGTCCTTAAGGTCAAGTACAAGACAGCAATACTCGTCTCCACCTATTCTGCCTACGATCCCATTATCGCCTACAGATTCGATCAGAATATCTCCTATGGTCTTGAGAGAGAAATCGCCCTCGTCATGGCCATATCTGTCATTGATGATCTTGAGACTGTTCATATCTGCGTAGAATACCGTAGCCGTCCTTTTCTGCTCCTCACATTCCTTGAGCAGCTGTAATGATCTGTCAAAGAAACCTCGTCTGTTCATGATTCCTGTGAGGGGATCCTGTTTTGACAGATTGTCAAGCATAATGTTGTTCTTCTGCAGAATCGCCATACTCTCCTCAAGGCGCTTCATGATCTCCTCGTTCGTCTTGAGCAGATTGATCATCTTGACAGCGGCTGAGACCTGGTTTCCAAGGAACTCCCCATTCACCAGAACTCCTTCCGTGAGATCACACAGAAGAACTCCATAGAGTATTTCGTTGGAATACAGCGGCAAGAGTACATATATTCCAGCACCTTCCACACCGAGGCTCTCAAAATCATAGAGATTTGATGATGACACCTTCTGGTTCACAGTGATCACACTGCTGACCTTCTCTTTAAGATCCTTAGTCTTGAGATATAACTGGTCAGGCAGTTCAAATGGCTCACCGATCAGATGTATTATTGGCTCTTTATATAAGAATATAAATGCATTCTCTATGTCCAGCCAGTCCATAGTGCCAAGAATCTCTCCATAGCTTCTGTCGTTGCCTCTGTCAAAACTCAGAACCTTCTGGATAAATGTCTTCATCTTGAACTGCGTCTTATTCCGCTCTTCCCACTGCTCTGAGAGCATATGGTTCATTGAGAGATATCCCTCAATAACATTCTTACTACGTTTTCTTGATCCGCCTTTTTTACAGAATGAATCTCTTCTGATAAACTCAGTCGGAAGTATCTTACTCTCAACCTGCTTGCCATCAATGAGCCTGACCATAAGATTTACAGCTTCTGAGCCAAGTTTTCCCGCGTCTGCGCGCACAGTCGAGAGCGTCGGATATATCTGTGTAGCCCACTCAATATCATCGTAACCCATGACTGATATATCTCTTCCCGGCAGAATATCCCTCGCCTTAAGTTCTTCATAAAAACCAGATGCACAGGAATCATTCACGCAGAACACTCCCTGCATGTCCGGATTCCTGTCCAGAATATCTCTGAAAGCTTCTTTTGATTCCGATGTAAGATTGCCCTCCACATAAAGCCCCGGATCAAACTCTATTCCATGAGCCTCAAGCACCTCAATATAGGTTCTCCTTCTCTCCTTTGCATCATAATTGGAGTCCGGACCGCCTATCATACCTATTCTTGTATAACCAAGTTCCTCGATCATGTAATTGAGTCCTTCTCTTATGCCTGCTCCATTGTCATATCTGACACAAATCTGATCCGGCTCATCTGCAGCCACTATCACGCACGGCATCTGCAGATATCTTTTCATAAATTCTCTGATACGCTCCTTGGTTGCAAAGCAGCCAATACAACTCGATGCAACAATAACGCCGTCCAGATTCTCCTTTGTAGCATAGGGAAACAGTGTCTGGTACTGATATTCATAATATATATCTGACGTTTCTGAGTATTCCCGGTCAAGGAACTTACCCGGAATAACAACTATATTGACATCAAGTGTCTCTGCTCTCTCTATAACCCCATGACAGAGCAGCCTCGTAAAATCATCCGTGATTCCGCCTACCAGAACACCTATCGTCTTTCTCTTCATAACTATCCCCCTTGACATTCTCTTCCAAAGGCAGGATCTTACTTGCTGACTGTGGATGCTACGATCTCCATATCGCCCTCAAACACTGGGTTGCTGTATCCGTTTGGCAGGATAAAGTGATCACCCTTCTTTATAGCGTTTCCATCCACTGTTCCACTTCCAGAGGTTACAGACATGATAAGGAATGGCTTGTCGCCCACATTCAGCTCTGCCTTTCCCTCAACATCCAGCTTGTATACTGTATAATACTTACAGCTTATAAGCTCACAGAGTTCATTTACCTTGTCTGCCTTGACACTTATAACGCTGTCCTCAACCGGCTTTGCAGGAACTGTTATAACATCTATGCTCTGCTTTACGTGCAAATCTCTGGGCTTTCCATTGCTCAGTCTGTCATAATCATAAACTCTGTATGTGATGTCACTGTTCTGCTGTGTCTCAAGAAGTGTGATTCCTCCTTTGATCGCGTGTACTGTACCGGGATCTATCTGAATGAAATCCCCCTTCTTAACAGGGATCTCTCTGATAAATTCCTTCCATTTCTTACCTTCAATCATATCACATAATTCTTCCTTTGTCCTTGCATTATGACCGATTACAAGTGTTGAATCTTCCTTGCAGTCAAGAATATACCAGCACTCCATCTTGCCAAACGAACCATTCTCATGTTCTGCTGCGTATGCATCGTCCGGATGCACCTGAATACTCAGATCATCTTTCGCATCGATTATCTTGATAAGCAGCGGGAATCTGACACCGTCTATACCGCCAAACAACTCTCTGTGGCTGTCCCATAAGTCGGCAAGCGTCTGCCCCGCAAACTCGCCATTTTTCACTGTACAATTGCCATTCTCATGTGCCGCAACTCCCCAGCACTCGCCTATATCATCGCCCTCAACATCATATCCGTATTCTTCTCTGAGCTTTGTGCCGCCCCAGATATTGTGCGTAAACACGGGATTTAAAAAAAGTATTTCCTTGTTCATTGTCATTTTCCTCCTTTTCCAATCATATAACCTGTTTTATATCAATTTCAACCCCTGCCATATGATTTCCAAAGCTCTCAGAACCAAATTCAGCCCGGCTTACTGCCAGGCTGTCATAGTCTAAAAGTTTTGGCAATCACCTGCCATTACATTTATTTTTAAGAGGGGCCCCCGAAGGCGGCGGGCACCGCCTTGGGGAATGAGAAAAATTAATACAATTGCCGCGTATGAGTAGGGGCTCATAGCGATCTATAACTAACTATCTTCTACCGATCTCGGTATCAGAAGTTGTTACCACACTGTGTGACTTGATGTAATCTACGATCTCATCAAGCTTTGTAAATGCAAGACCAACATAGCTGTCAGCTGCACCGTAGTAAATTGCGATCTTTCCAGACTCGCTGTCGTGAATAGTAGCACATGGGAAACATACATTAGGAACAAATCCACGCTCCTCGTACCACTCTTCTGGTGTGAGAAGGAAGTTCTCACAACGATACTTAACGATTGATGGGTTGTCTATATCAAGGATTGCTCCACCGATTGAGTATACATAACCGTTACATGTTCCTGATACTCCGTGGTAGAATAACAACCATCCTTCAGAAGTCTCGATAGGGGCTGCACCGCCGCCAATCTTGAGTGACTCCCACCACTCACTGCTCTTGCCCATGACATGTCTGTGCTTACCCCAGTAAACCATATCTGGGCTCTCACTTACGAATATATCACCAAATGGTGTATGTCCACTGTCACTTGGACGTGACAGCATTACAAAATTGCCGTTGATCTTTCTTGGGAAGAGAACTGCATTTCTGTTAAATGGAAGGAATGGGTTCTCGATTCTCACAAATGTCTTGAGATCCTTTGACTTTGCTATACCTATCGCTGCGCCGTAGAAATCCTGGCACCAGATCGCATAGTATGTATCCTCTACCTTTACAAGTCTTGGATCATATGCGTATACAGGCATGAACTCTTCACCGTTCTCGTCAACGAACTTGATCTTCTCCTCACTGATATTCCAGTGGATAGCATCCTCGCTCTCTCCGAGGTAGATGTAAGGTATTCCATTTACCTGCTCGCCTCTGAATACTCCAACAAACTTTCCTTCAAATGGAACTACTGCGCTGTTGAATATTCTTGCAACACCCTTTACAGGGTTCCTTCCTATTATAGGATTCTCTGTATATCTCCAAATTGGAGCGTCATGATTGTCATTTGCCGGTCTGTCCTGCCATGGCACGTTTGGCACTGGTTCGCTGAACATTTTTACTTCTGACATAAGTACCTCTTTCTTCCGGCATTTTAGCCGGATCCTTTATTTTATTATCACGTTATATGGTATCTGCCCAGGCAAAGCACATACTAACCAGCGTGTTGCTTCTCCTGACAGCCCATATATTACATTCTCTTACTTGTCTGCATCCTTAAGAAACTCAAGATTCTTTTTGATCAGCTCACATCTCTGTGCTACACACTCAACGCTTCTTCCCGGATCAGAAGGTGTGTTGAATACATAATCAATAAGCCTGTCAACTGTTGTTGTTGCAACATGCATTCTTGTATCGCTTGATGCGTAGTAGATGAACACTTCATTGTTCTCGTTTACGATTGCACCATTTGTGAATACAACGTTTGATACGTCGCCGACTCTCTCCTCGCCGCGAGGTCCGATGAGCATTCCCGATGGCTCAGCGATAACCTTTGAAGGATCATTGAGATCTGTCGCAAATGCGTAGAGCACGTATCTGAGACCAGCAGCTGTATTTCTTACACCGTGTGCGATGTGGATCCAGCCCTTGTCTGTCTTGATAGGAGGTGCGCCTGCACCGTTCTTTGCCTCTGTTATAGTGTGGTACTTACGAAGACTTGTCATCTTCTCCTCATCTATAACTGCATGCTCTATATCGTCGCAGAGACCGAATCCGATTCCGCCGCCGCTTCCTGTCTCGATGAAATCATCCATTGGACGTGTGTAGAATGCGTACTTGCCATCCACAAACTCAGGATGAAGCACTACGTTTCTCTGCTGTGGGGAACGAAGAGTCTTGAGGTTGTCAAGGCGCTCCCAGTGCTTTAAGTCCTTTGTTCTCACGATACCGGCTGCTGCAACTGCTGCTGAGAGATCATTTACAGTTGTATCCTTGCTCTCTGAGCAGAACACACCGTAGATCCATCCGTCCTCATGCTGTGTCAGTCGCATATCGTATACATTTGTCTCCTCCGGACATACATCGTCCAGAAGGATCGGGTAATCCCAGAAACGGAATCCATCGATACCGTTGTCACTCTCAGCTACGCCGAAGAATGACTTTCTGTCATTTCCCTCTATTCTTGCGACAAGATAATACTTGCCATTCAGGTAGATAGCACCTGAGTTCATAACTGCGTTTACTCCGAGACGTTCAATGAAATATGGGTTTGTCTCAGGGTTTAAGTCATATCTCCATGTGAGAGGAATCATCTCTCTTGTGAGTACAGGGTACTCGTATCTGTCATAGATTCCGTTGTAGAAATCTGTCTTCTTATTCTTTCTCTCGAGAAGCTTGTTCAGCTTGTCGAGCTCTACATAATATTTCTCATTCATCATTTCCGGCATTCTCCTTATTTTTTGAAAGCATTTGAATGCTATTTACTTGTCGTCGGCAATTCTCTTCATTACCTCCAGGCACATTCTACCATTGTGATATGGACACTTCCAAGGCTCAACAATAGGTCGTCCAACTCTTGGTGTTCCATCCGCATTCAGATCCCAGAACCACTCTGATCCAGGTCTCTTGTCTATGAAGTATTCCTTTATGTACTCCCATACCTTCTCGGCAGCCTCGTAATACTTCTTATCACACGACTTTTGATAA
>USSH01000107.1 GCA_900557435.1 uncultured Coprococcus sp.
ATATCCTTCCGCGCCTATCATTGCCGCATTATCTGTGCAAAGTATAGGAGATGGATGATATAATTTCAAGCCTTCCCTATCGCACGCATTTTTCATGCTTGCTCTAAGCGCAGAATTGGACGCTACTCCTCCTGCAATTGCTATTTTATCCATTTTGAATTCTTTTGCAGCTGCAATTGCATGCTCCGTCAAAACTTCTGTTACCGCCTTCTGGAATGATGCTGCCACATCCGCTTCATTTATATCACACCCATGCATATGAGCCTGATTTATGTAATTTAAAACCGCTGATTTTAGCCCGCTAAAACTAAAATCATATACCGACTCAGCAACTTTTGCTCTAGGAAATTCTATAGCATCAGGATTGCCTTCTTTAGCCTTGCGATCTATCTTCGGTCCCCCAGGATAACCAAGACCTATCGCACGTGCTACCTTATCAAATGCCTCACCAGCTGCATCATCTCTCGTAATACCCAGGATCTCAAACTTTCCATAATCCACCACTTTAACAAGATGGGTATGACCACCAGACACCACCAGGCACATAAAAGGAGGTTCAAGGTCTTTATTCTCAATATAATTAGCCGCAATATGCCCCTCTATATGATGTACACCAACAAGCGGAATATCTTTGGCAAATGCTATAGCCTTTGCTGCTCCAACTCCTACAAGAAGGGCTCCAACAAGTCCCGGTCCATAGGTGACCGCAACCGCATCTATATCATCCAGAGCACAATCCGCTTCTATTAATGCCTGTCGAATAACCTGTGTGATCTTTTCTATATGTTTTCTCGATGCTATCTCCGGCACTACTCCTCCGTACAATGTATGTATATCTATCTGCGAATATATGACATTTGAAAGTACTTCTCTTCCATTAACGACCACCGCCGCTGATGTCTCATCGCAGGACGATTCTATAGCCAGTATCTTTGTTTCTTTTTCCATAATTCTCACCTTTGCAGTTACATATTACTCTTCATCATTAAATTTCAGCGTTGTTGTCATTCTATCCTTTGCCGCTATAGCTCTTGGGAAAATAGAACGCACCTCATCCATAAACACTGCAGGCTTGGTCATAGATGGACTATAATGTGTCAGCCACATTTCTCCAACGTCGGCTTGTGCCGCTATGGCTGCCGCCTCCTGCATCATCATGTGTTTATGCTCTACAGCCTTCACCGTTTTTTCTTTCTCGCCATACATCCCCTCACATATGAACAAATCTGATCCAGCTGCGTATTTCTCTATAAGAGGAGTCGGTCTGGTATCCGTACAATATGTGAGTTTAAGTCCCTTCCTATCCGGACCTAAGACCATATCCGGTGTATACACATGTCCATTCTCCTCGAAAGTATTTCCTTTCTGCAGACCATTCCAATACTTCATCGGTATTTCATTCTCTCTGGCTCTGTCTACGCTAAATTTTCCTGTCCTAGGCAATGTTAACGAGTATCCATAACATGTCACATTGTGATTTACCCGAAAAGCATTAACTCTGAGATCCTGCCACTCAAATGACTCTTCCGCCTCTGACAACTCTTTGAATTCTATATCAAATGGCAGCTCAGGAGCTATCACTCTGAGTGAATCAACCACCTTCTCAAGGCGTTTTGGCCCCACCATAAGCAAAGGTTCCGTTCGCTCAGCGTTACCAATTGTAAGCAGAAGTCCCGGCAGCCCGCTTATATGATCTGCATGAAAGTGAGTGAAGCAGATAACATCTATTTGTTTAAATCCAATCATTCCCTGCTGGCGTATGGATGTCTGGGTGCCTTCCCCACAGTCGATCATCATCTCATGTCCATTATATCTAACCACGAGGGATGTGAGCGCCCTGTAAGGCAACGGCATCATCCCTCCTGTTCCCAAAAGACATACATCTATCATTATTTTTATTTCTCCATTTCCACGACAGATTGTACGCTGCACATCTATTCCTGTATTTATGCGTATTCTGTCACATTCTCTATCTCCGGAGAGATAACACAATCAGATGTAAGTCTGTCAAAGCAGTCCTCGCACATCCTGAGAGTATATTTTCTGCCATCTTTGTTCGAAAAATATCCCCATTCTTTTTGAATGAGAACATAGTCCTCCTTATCGTGTCCCTCTCCAAATACAATAGTCTTTCCACACATATTACATCTGATCTCACTCATAATTTTCTCCTATCCGGCTATTGTGCCTGTGCTATGTGTTTGATTATAAGCCAGAGAATTCATTTAATATACCTGAAATTTCTTCCAAATCAGCATATTTGTTTTTGTATTTAAGACTATTTTAATTTTTTTTGCATTACTATTCCATCCTCAACTGGTGAGGTGTAATATTTTTTCCTGCGTGAGATCTCCACAAATCCATATTTTTTATATAAGGATATTGCAGGAAAATTTGACTCGCGAACTTCAAGGAATATATTTTCAACAGCTCTATCAGCGCAATCTTTCAACATAAACTCCAACAGTTCCGCCCCCACTCCATGGCGACGTTCATCAGGATCTACCGCCACTCTGAGCAGGTCTGTGCTATCGCATACCACTGAGTATATGACATATCCAATGAGTCTTCCTTCCACAGTTATCGTTTTTACACGGTCATATTCAGACTCAACAGATGCAAGTATCATCTCATATGTCCAAGGGTGCGTGAACACTGTTTTCTCCAGAGATGCTACTTCTTCTATCTCATTTTGATTTCCATTCATTTTTCGTTTTTTCTGTTTAATATTATATTTGTTTTCCCATTTTCTTTTCGGTGTAATATTATATTTGTTTTTCCGTTTTCTTTTCGGTCATTTCCCGCTCAGCTCGCTCTCGCTCTGCCTGCGACTGTCTGAGATATTCCGGAGCAAACTCATCACCACTTTGATACTGTCCCGCAGCATATCTCACCTGTGCAGCTGCCGCCACGGATCCGGCTCTCTGTTTGTTCATATGCGCCGGGGCAAATACATATGGCACTTTTATGTTTTCTTTGATCGTATCTGCATACACATCTATACCATCTCCAACAAATACCACATCCTCTTCTCTGTCATTCAACAGATTTATGAGTTCTAATATATCCAGAGGTGTCTGATCCTCGATGGTTTCAAGATTATTTCTATCATCAAATTTATAAAGTGCAGTATACACCTGTCTTCTTCTTGCATCCATTATAGGACATATAAGGCTATGATTTCCCCACATATTATAGGCTAAGCCTTCAAGTGTAGGAACAGCAATGACAGGGATATCCCACGCCAAAGCAAGTCCTTTAACTGTCGCTGAACCTATCCGAAGTCCGGTGAACGATCCTGGTCCAGCCGCAACTGCAAGAGCGTCAAAGCTTTCTTTATCCGTCTCCGTCATCCTCACTATCTCATCCAACATAGGCAAAAGTGTCTGTGAATGCGTCTTTTTGTAGTTTGTCGTGTATTCTGCGATCAAATTTTCATCCTGGACTATTGCAACCGATGCTACAAGTCCAGAGCTGTCAAATGCTAAAATTTTCATCAGTGAGCATGCCTCTTTTCTATCGTAATACGTCTATAGTCAACGCCCTTTTCCAAATCTTTCTCTATATCTATCCTTGTGTAATCATCCGGCAGTATCTCCTCAATGAGATTTGCCCACTCTATCAGACATACGCCTTCTCCGTAAACCATCTCATTGTACCCGATCTCGTCCATCTCATCCACGTCGCCGATCCTGTATACATCAAAATGGTACAGAGGCAGTCTTCCCTCATCATACTCTTTAACTATGGTGAATGTCGGACTGTTGACAACCTCTGTTATTCCAAGACCTGCTGCCACTCCCTGGGATATGATGGTTTTCCCCACTCCCAGATCACCGTATATGCAGTACACCTGCCCTGGAACAGCATCCTTTCCCAACTGTATGCCAACCTTATAGGTTTCTTCTCTGCTATTACTCTCTATGACCACTATTCTATCTCCTGTCTATTACACTTTTGCAAATCAATCTACTTTCTAGAGATCCAATGTAATCTTCTTACCCTTAGACTCAAACTGTCTATACTTCACCCCAGCCATGTCAAACATTTTCTTTGACGCTATTGTGCTGTCTGTGGAAGCATACTTATCCGACATGTATACAACTTCCTTTATGCCGCACTGGATGATTGCTTTGGCGCACTCATTGCACGGAAACAGGGTCGAATATATAATGGCATCTTTGAGATTTCCGCCTCTATAATTTAGAATGGAATTCAGCTCTGCATGGCACACATAGAAGTATTTATTATCCAGCGGATCTCCCACTTTGCCCCATGGCATGACGTCATCATCGCAGCCCGCCGGCATTCCATTGTATCCCATCGACAGGATCCTGTTGTTCTTGTCAACTATGCATGCTCCAACCTGCGTAGATGGATCTTTACTTCTCTCCGCGGACATCATCGCTATTCCCATAAAATATTGATCCCACGATATATAATCTGCTCTTTTCATCCCCTGAACTCCTTTCCAAATTCATTACGTCCTCCTCATATGGGTGCAGACGCATTTTAAGGCGCTCCGCGCGGCGTCTGCTTTATCTCATCCTCATGATAATATACGCCGGAGTTTCCCCCGGCGTATATACTCTCCTGAATGAGCAGGACTATATTGGTTCTATAAAAATTAACGATCGCCGAGAGCGAACTTGTCATGGATTGCATTCATGGCGCGCTCTGTATACTGCTCATCTATAAGTACAGTAACTCTGATCTCTGATGTTGAAATCATTCTGATGTTGATGTTCTCATCATAAAGTGCCTCGAACATCTTTGCTGCAACGCCTGCATTTGACTGCATTCCTGCACCAACGATAGAAACCTTAGCAACGTCCTTGTTGACATCTATGCTCTCGAACTTGCCGATGTTGTTCTTGATGATCTCTTCTGCTCTATCTGCATTCTCATCACTGCATGTAAATGTGATATCCTTTGTTCCATGTCTTCCTACTGACTGCAGGATCATATCTATATTGATGTCATTCTTTGCAAGCAGATTGAAAAGCTTGAACGCAACACCTGGTGTATCCTCCAATCCTACCACTGCCACTCTTGCTGAGTCTGCATCTGCTGCAACACCACTAACCAACATCTTCTCCATTCCAGTATCCTCCTTAACTATTGTACCCTCTGATAAATTGAGACTTGAACGAACAACCAGCTGAACACCAAACTTCTTGGCAAGTTCTACTGAACGGTTGTGCAGAACGCCTGCACCAAGTGTAGCAAGCTCAAGCATCTCATCATATGTTATCATATCCAGCTTACGTGCTGTCTTTACCTTACGTGGATCTGCTGTGTATACACCATCTACATCTGTGTAAATCTCACACGCATCAGCGTTAAGTGCCGCTGCAAGTGCAACAGCTGTTGTATCTGAACCACCACGACCAAGAGTTGTGTAATCATCGTACTTGTTGATTCCCTGGAATCCTGTAACTATAACTATCTTTCTCTGCTCAAGTTCATGTCTTATTCTCTCAACATCAATTCTCTTCAAACGTGCATTGCCATATACTGAAGTTGTATGCATTGCCACCTGGAATGCATTGAGCGAGATTGCCGGAACCTTCAATGAATTCATAGCCATAGCCATGAGTGATACGGACATCTGCTCTCCTATTGTGAAAAGCATATCCATCTCTCTCTTAGGCGGATTTTCATTTACCTGCTTAGCCATATCTATCAGCTCATCTGTGTATTTACCCATTGCAGACAGAACTACGACTACGTCGTTCCCCCTCTGCCAGTCCTCAATACATCTTTTGGCCACGTTAAAGATTCTTTCGGTATTTCCAACGGAAGTACCACCAAACTTCTTTACTATTAACATATTGTCCTCCTGATCGCTCATTTGAAAATTTGTATATTTTATTTCTGCTCATATGAAGATCATATCCGCAAAAAGAAATAAGCCTTTTGTAAAATACCGCAATTCCACTAGGATTGCAAGGTCATTGAATAATATTGTACTAATCCAGCACTCTAAGAGCACTCTTGACACCAATCTTATTGCAACATGCCTCAAATTCACCTTCTGTAATCACCGCTGTCACAAATGCTTTCTCATTCAGATCAGAATCGACATACTCAACTTCACCAAATGCTGCCTTTATAGCATTCTCATCCTGCTCCCTAGTTCTTATGAAAAATCTACTTGCTGAGTCCTCGAATGCTCCCATCTCAAGTTCCTCATCATCCCAGATGATAGGAACGTTTCTTCCCATATTTCTGACTGCATCTATAACATCTGATACAACTGCAGACGCTGTAGGAAGCTTTCCTGCACCCTTTCCGTAGAACATGACATCGTCAAGGGCATTTCCATGAACCAGTATACCGTTATATACGTCATCTATCTTTGCCAGAGGATTGTCATGTGGCAGCATGACAGGTGCTACATACGAGTAAAGCTTACCATCGATTTTTCTCGTTGTACCGACAAGCTTTACTGAATATCCCATCTTATCTGCATACTTGAAATCATCTGTCGTTATCTTTGTTATTCCCTCCATATGGATTCTGTTGTAGTCCAGATTCTTTCCATATACAAGAGATGTAAGTATTGCTATCTTTCTGCATGCATCGCCACCTTCAACATCTGCCTCCGGATTGCGCTCTGCATAGCCGAGATCCTGCGCCTGCTTTAATACAGTGGCATAGTCTGCCCCCTCTTTATCCATCTTAGTGAGGATATAATTGGTCGTACCGTTAAGTATTCCTGTGATCTCTGTCACGTCATCCGCTGTGATAGATGTGTTGAGTGGTCTTATAACAGGTATTCCGCCACCAGCTGATGCCTCAAAGAAGAAATTGATATCTCCCTCTCTGGCAATCTTGAGAAGTTCCGGACCATGTACAGCAACAAGCTCCTTGTTAGAAGTAGCAACGCTCTTGCCCGCAAGCAGACATTTCTTCACAAATGTATAAGCAGGCTCGACGCCTCCCATCACCTCTACTACTACACTGATCTCGTCATCTTTCAATATATCTTCAAAATCATGAGTAAGAATATTCTCAACAGGATCACCTGGGAATGTTCTGAGGTCAAGCACCCTCTTTACATTTATCTCCTGTCCCGCTCTCTTATTAACAATATCATGGTTGGTGTTTATCACTTCCACAACTCCCGATCCAACTGTACCATAACCTAATACTGCTATATTCACCATGTCCCTTATTCTCCTTCTCTTTTCTTCCTCTTTTGATCTTTGATCTGCTATCATACTGTATACTCGGACTTCTTCACCTAGCTGTATGCAAATGCATAACTTAAATATGATATGTGTTCATTTGATTTTAGTACGTCATTACTTTATCAGTATAAAGCGTTATTGTCAAAGCTTAATTTTTCTACTAAACTTCAACCTTGTTTATCCACTTGAGATAGGCAGTCATAAAACCATCCAGATCCCCATCTAAAACCGCTGACACATTGGAATTCTCATATCCGGTACGCTTATCCTTAGCCATAGTATACGGTTGGAGTACATAGGATCTTATCTGACTTCCAAATCCATTGTCTGTGACCTCTCCACGGATATCCGATATCTTCTCAAGGTTCTCCTGTTTCTTTATGAGATAAAGCTTAGATTTCAGCATCTGCATAGCCTTATTCTTATTCATGAGCTGTGATCTCTCATTCTGACACTGGACAACAATTCCTGTTGGAAAGTGAGTTATTCTAACTGCCGACGAAGTCTTATTTATATGCTGTCCTCCTGCACCACTTGATCTATACGTATCTATCCTGATATCCTC
>USSH01000108.1 GCA_900557435.1 uncultured Coprococcus sp.
CATAGGGCTGTTTTTAATTGGCACAAAGTGATATACTTAATTTATGTGTGCGCCGTGAGCGTAGGTGTGCAAATACATATATATTGTAGAGTGATATTGTGGGAGATATGCCGGATGGTACAAATAGGAAGCAGAATACTGGAATATAGAAAGAAAATGAACATGAGCCAAGAGGAATTTGCCAATAAGATAGGCGTCAGCAGACAGGCAGTGTCCAAGTGGGAACTTGACAAAGCATATCCTGACCTTGACAAACTGGTGGATATATGCGGAATGTTCGGCCTGAGTCTGGATGAACTTGTAAATGGTGTGGAACAGGATGAGGAACCTGTGATGGAAGCAGAGCAGGTAGTGGAGCTTTCTAATGACCCGGTAAATGTGTCAGATGTGGGCGACAACCAGACTGTAACTGACAATATAGAATCTGAGATCAGTGACAAGAAAGGCAGTGACAAGAAAGGCAGTGACAAGAAAGGCAGTGATAGCAAGAAGCATACAGTAAGAATTGGCAGTCATGGTGGGCTGCGTGTGGTTATGTATGCAGCTGCGGCTCTGGCTGTGTTCTGTATTGTGGTAAGCTTTGTCATTATACTTCAGAATGCATGGAAGCACAGTGATGAAGTTTTGATGCATGTGGACAAGGTGCATGCACAGTATACGCTTGCCGATGTGTCATATTTGAATGATGATCTTGACGACAAACACAGGCTGATGTGGATAGATGCAAAGGGAATTAGAGCTGGGGACACTCTGCCCGGATATATAGATGACGATGGCGAACTGGCAAATGTGGATCATAACATAAGTACATTTGTGATACCGTGCGTTCTGGCACTTATATTTCTGGCAATGTTTATTTCTCTGAGAATAGAGCTGACAAAGGAACATCAGAGGGATATAGAGAGAGCAATTAGTGATATACAGGAGAATGTATAGTGGATAGCAGGAGAAAATATATACGGATTTCATGTGTGATCGCAGGAATCGTGCTGGTCGTCATCACAGCACTGTGGTTCATGGGTGTGATAACTTGGGGACATGGTGCTGGAGATGTTACAAGGTATGGAGAAACAGATGAGAGTGAAGAGTATGTAGTATACGACGGGATAAAGTTCCCATGTGGTCAGTATGAGTTGGTTATGGTTACAGAAAACGGTGTATTTCTGGATACTGATACAGGCCATCGGATACAGGTGTTGCATCAGGAAAAGACTCTGGATGATTTCTGGGACACGAAAGATGAGAGGATGGATGCCGGCAGATCAGCCGGGTTTGAGGTTGACTCAGATCCTGAAAAGTATAGTTCAGGGGACAGGGATTACATAAAATATGTGCTCAGGCAGCAGACTGATGACGAGACAACGGACTATAGTGAGTATATGCAGATATTTCTCACACCTGATTATAAAGGTGACAGATTGTTCATCTGTATAAATTACAATAAAGATATGGATGATATGACAGAGGCGGAACGAAAAGCCATGTATGATAAGTCCTCAGCGTGGATAAAGGAGCTGATGGATGCTGGTGAGTCGACTGATGAACCGGATGATGATACTGGCAAGATCATTTATTCTGAAACTGCGCTGGAGAATAAGGAAAACTATGCAGACAGTGACACGCTCACCAGTGCAGGCGGTACCGTTCAGTATGGACTTCCTTATGGGTATTTGAGAAAAGATGATTCAGATCCGGACTCAGCATATTATGAGTCGGATTCTGGAAAAACACATTTATACATAGCTATAGAAGATTATTCAGCGTTGCTTACGGATGATGAATTGTTGAAAGAGTATGTCGATTCCTATGCGAAGAATGACCATGCCATGCCTCAGAACTGTGGAAGCAGGGAGATGGATGGAAGGGTATTTTATTATTACAGCTATTTTACACAGAACTGGTGTGATGATGGAAGTGTGATCGTTGAATATAACTTCAAAGCGTACTGCGATATTGGAGAAGGGCAGATATATACCATATCAGCTCATTCATATACCAATTCTGACGTGATGGATACGGACACATATCTGGAATGTATGAAATTAGATATAAAATTGAATATAAAATAGAAATATGCATAAAAAAGTCTTGTGAATTTGGTGATAGTATTTGCAACTTTGCTGTGATAGAATAGTTAAAGTGGTGAAAATTTACATATTCACAGGACTTTTTTGCATTATAGTGCACAAAATACAGCACGCATATGTATCACGAAGGGTCACAAAAGTTTTATCAGGGAGGGTAATTGATGAGAAAAAGAAAGCTAAGAGGAGGTATAGCTGTACTTTCGCTGGCGACGGCTCTGTGTCTGGCACAGGGTGTGGCGGTCTATGCGGAGGGGACTGATGATGGCAGTACGCTTGTCACGGCAGATCCGTCAAAGGGTATAGAGTACAGATATTACGAAGGCTCGACCACAAGTGTAGAAGGAATCAATCTGAATGGTAATTCTGTCATAATCAGGCAATCACCGAATTCTACGAGTTCGGAGCCGAGACTCAATGTCTACAATGATAAGGATAGGGATGGAGTTCTGGATGAAGGCGAGGAAGCATTTGAGATCGATGGCAGCACAGAGATACTTCCATATCAGGTATATGGCGTTTATGGAGAAAAGACTAAGACTCCGATCTCCATCACCGTTGATGGGGCATCCCTTGGGAATGTATGGGGTGTCTACAAAGGAGCCATGGAATATGAGAACACAGATTCCAATCCAGCAGTTTCAATAACCGTGAATAAGGGATCAAATGTTTCTGCGGCGACATGTTTATATTCGTCAGAGGCTGTAGGATCAATGAAGATCAACATATCTGGAGACTGCAATGTTTCCCAGGTGCAAGGTGCACTGCAGAGCAAGGTGGATGGGGATATTGACGTTGATATAACCGACAATGCATTTGCTGGAACTGTGTACGGTATTCAGATAGGATATGCTACAGGAAGCGTGGACGTGGATACAGACAATACGGTTGACATCGGTTATCTGTACGGAGTGTATGCATCTACCATCGATGGCAGTCTCACAGTGAACAGTATGCTCAAGGCTGACAAGGGCAGTGGATATGTGTATGCTGCGACAAATGGCACATACTCAGGCAAAGATTATGCGGTGAAGGGCAATGTTGTCCTGACGGCCAAGAATGCCAAGCTTGGATATGTGTATGCGGTGACCAATGGCGCTAATACGCTGGGTGGTGTTACTGTGGATATAAGTAATACAACACTCAATGCGATGTATGGTGTGAGCAACAGTGCCAGCGCAGCCGGTGATGTGAGTATCAGATTAAACGGCATAGAGTGTAGTGACAGTTATTCGTATATGTATGGGGCATATAGTGCGAATATTGCAGGAAAACTTAAATTTGAAGTAAAGAATGCAAAAGGAAAAGGTATTTATGTCTATGGCACCTCAAATTCAGACATAATGGGGGATGTAGATATAGATATAGATGGACAGGGCGCTGAATTTGCTTCAGTATATGGACTCAACTGTGGAACCGTGAAGGGCATGGTAAATATCGATATAGAGAATATCAATGTATCAAGTTCTATGTATGGTATTTCCTCAGCCAAGCTTGAACAGTCGTCACCGGAGGAAGCTGATGCCTATGCGAATGTGATAACGCTTAAGAACATTGTCAACAGCTCATATTACACATATGGTGTGTACTATGTTTCGACTATGGGTTCGACACACATGACCCTGGATAATATAAAGTCAGATAACTATCTGTATGGATTGGATTTTTCAGGTGCCATAACGGGAAAACTCAAGATGGATGTGTCCAACTGCAGCGCAGAACATGCATATATTCTGAGAGGAAACGGCAGTTCGTCGACGGTTGTTGGGGATTTTGATCTTACCTTGACAGACAGTGCATTCAAGAACAATCTGTACGTGCTGAATACAGCTACATTTGCAGAAAATGCATCTGTTGACATCAGGAATGTTATCAGCAACTTGTGCACAGTGGCATATTCAGGTACATGTGCTAAGAATCTGGATGTCAATATGCAGTATGCAAATGACAAGGCAATTGTCGATGAGGCTGGCAATCCGGTGGTAGACTCATACCCCAATGCAGGAAAGGGTGATTTTAATCTCCTGAGCAGCTATTCGGTTATCGGTGATCTGACTGCAGATCTGTCTAATATCCATTATGCATCGTGCGGTCTTGCAGGTGGCAACTACAGTGGAAAAGTGAGTGGCATAAACACAACGGTTACTCTGAAGGACAGCAGCTTTGAAAGTACATATAACGGCAGTACAGTATATCTTTTGAATGAGTATGGCAATGGCTCAAACGATGATTCAGCCATACAGCTTTCTGCTGACATCAAGATAGAGAATACAGACTTTACAGGTATGAAGAATGCAAGTTTTCAGGTAAATACGAATCAAAACAGAAAAGTAAGGGTAGCATTTGACGAGAAGTGTATTCTCCCTGATGGATATTACATATGTCCTGCATACAACGGTTATGGAGATTCAATTGTCACATATGGAGGAGATGTATACTATGGCGGCAATAAAGTAGTTATAGATAAAGACGTAAATGCTGACAATATCTACTTTGGTAATTATGACAGCAGAAAATCGACATCTGCTGTAAACGCAGTCATTAACAAGGGAGTAACAGTAAATGCTCAGGAAGGCTTATACATCACCGTGGGTGCGAATATCCTTAACTCGGGAAATTTAACTGGACCATTCAAGAGAACAGATGATTCATCATACGGTTCTGTATATATGAAAGAGGGCATAGTGGAAGACGAAACGCTGTATGAAAATGCCCATGTATACTACCCGGTTACTTTGGTATGTGATGACAAGGCTGTGACAGTGAGCAATCCCGGCTACAACACCTGTTATCTTGACAAGGATACCAAGTATGCAAATGTAGATTCAATCTTGACGCTGACACCGGTTGTCAAGAGAGGATATACACTTGAAAAGGTAGTGTTTAGGGGAAGTGATGAGACTCAGGATAATGAGCTGACAGAGACATCAGGCAAGTATACATTTGCCATGCCGAAAAAACCATGTATAGTGACAGTCTCAACAAAGGGTAAGCAGATAAAGGTATCAAAGACAGTGTCAGATCCTTCAGCTGTGCTCGGTCAGAAATACACAGCAGAAAAGCCTCTGTATGATATGTCAGATGTTGTGATCCTGAATGATGGCAAAGAGGGTAAAGTAACTTATGAGATGGATAAGGATTATATCCTTCCGGAGGGGCTTGAGCTTGATGGCGGTCTTATAATTGGAACACCGAAATCGGCATATGAAGATGGAAAGAAAGCAGTAATCCACATAACAGGAAAGAATGGAACAAAGACACAGATCACGCTGAATGTTGTTGTTTCAAAAGAACAGAAGATTCAGGACAATACAGACGGACGTATAACAGTCGATGAAGAGAATAAACAGATAAGTCTGAATGGAACATCGGTTGTATTGCAGGCTGCTGCGAACAGTGCGGAAGCTTCGGCGGATGAGACAGGGGCTGAAAGTCCTGCGATCACAGAGATCTATATCGATTCCAACAAGGATGGACAGGCTGACAACAAGACACCATTAGTCTGCGGAGATTTGTCAGAATACACTGTGGTTGGAGTTGATGACAGCGAATTTAAGCGCAGCGTAAAGATAACGATGCTGGGAGGAAGCGTACAGAAGATATATGGTGCGGTTGACTCAGAACTGAGCTGCAGCGGAAGAGATGCTGTTGCGGTAGTTATCAAAGGCGGTAATGTGGGTGAGGTATATGCGATTGTAAATACCCAGGTAGATGGTACGATCTCTTATGAGAACTGCACAGGTGCTGTGATCACAGGTGGTTTGGTAAGTGGAAGTGCATCATCATACACAGGAGCGCTTCTCAGAACAGCAAAAGACAATATCATGATATACAAGAAGTATACAGTTACAGAGAAGCTTGCTGCAAATGATTTTGATTTGGACAATGAATCTGAAGCATCAGTGGAGGCTCCGCTTGAGCTCACAGGATATCTGAGGATGTATGAAAAATCTAAGCTTACAGCAACGGCTGCGATTACCGCCGGCGCTCTTTCATTCTCGAGAAATTCATCTGCTCAGTTTGATGGAGATGTCAAGATAAATACTCTGTATATGACAAGTTACAATAATGTACTTACTATTGGGGCAGAGTCAAAGTTTGAGACAGATGAAGTCAAGATATCAGACAGCTGGGCAAAAGTATATCAGAAAGGAACATTCAAGTGCCTTTCAGACAAGTTCTCAAATGAGGGAACATGGGTAAAGGCAGGAGAGTTTGCAGAAGGAGTAGATGCAGGCGAGTGGGCCGGAATTTACTACAATGTTGAACGCGGTACTACGAACATGAAGGGAACTTCGGTTTCCATACCAACTCAGAGCAGGGTAGTGGAATACGAGGGACTGATATATGCAAGAAACAATTCTTTAGTCACGGCAAAGTATACAGATGTACCGGGATACACAGTATATGTATCGATAAATGGCGGAGATCCAATGAAGGGAGATTCGGGATCGGCGCTGGTCGCAACAGCAAATACAGTTATGAGCGTAACAGCTGATTACGTGGCAGATCAGATCGCAGTGACAAAGAAATATGCGGATCCTGTGATCGTAGCAGATACAAGCTATACAGCTGAGGAGCCTGTATATGATCTCTCGGTACTTGATGTGACAGGAGACACCACTTCGTCATATGGTACAGATATGCAGTACAGAGTAAAGAGCGGATCAAAGCTTCCGGAAGGACTTGTGCTTGCCGAAGGCAAGATCACAGGCAAGACATCCGAAACAGGTGAGACAGATGTGACATTTGTTGTGACAGGAAGAAATGGAACATCCGTTGATGTAAACGTGAAGTTTACAGTAAAGGCTGCAGGCACGGAAGTGTCCGATATCAACAAAGTGGTAACTGACGCATCCGTAAGTAAGATAAATCTTGCTGGATGTTCAGTTGTGATAATAGCAGATCCGTCAAATGCATCAAAGTCTTCCATATACATGGATGCAGACCATGACGGAATAGCAGACAACAACAGAGCACTTAAGATAGGTGGTGAGACAAGTTACGACCTGTCGAAGTGCAAGATATACGGTTATACAGATGGAGACAATGCATATACCGGCGATATATCAATAGTTCTCAGAAGCGGTGTGGTAGGTTTCCTGTATGGTGCAGGTTCAAACGAGTCCGGAGCTGCAAATGTAACGGTTGAGGGTGATGTTACTGTAAAGGTGCTGGGAGGTACTGTAAGAACAGAAATATATGGCGCATACAATGCACATGCAGCTGCGGTGAATTTCATTGCAGAAGGCGGAAAGAATAAATACATTTGTAAACAGTTCCAATGTGGCTGGAGATCTGAATGCTGAGCTGAAGTCAGGTTATATAGGCTGTGGTAATTCGAATGATAGTTCAAAAGCATTTGTATACGGCAATATGAACAATAAGATACGCAATATAAATGTAAGATCGGCTACAGAAGGTGTCGTGAGCGGTAAGATCGTTCTTGCTGCAAGCGGAGAGGTAAATGATATTTATTTCAATGATGTCAGTGGCAATACCAATGCGAGTGTTACAGGACTTTCAGAGAATTTCCAGGTGACACACAAGGGCTCACTCTT
>USSH01000109.1 GCA_900557435.1 uncultured Coprococcus sp.
TAGACTTAGCCCATAACAGTGTTATGTATGCAAATGAACATTTGAATAGCTGCTAAAGTGTAATGACTGGCTATAAAAAATAAAGTAAATGAAAATTAGAACAACGAGGATATCATAAAGGAGGAAAAATTATGTATTTGGAAGTGTCAGAAGTAAAGAAGAGCTATGGAGAGGGTGGAAGCTATGTGCAGGTGCTTAAAGGTATAAACACAGGTGTTGAAAAAGGACAGATGTGTGTTATACAGGGAACGTCAGGCTCAGGTAAGTCAACACTTCTCAACTGTATAGGTGGTCTTGACAATATGGATTCGGGTTCAATAAAGGTTGATGGCACAGAGATATTTGGCATGACAAGCGACCAGCTTTCAGATTACAGACGAGATAATCTGGGATTCATATTTCAGTTCTACAATCTGGTTCCAAACCTCACAGTGAGAGAGAACATACAGGTATGTGAGTATCTGACTGATGATCCGCTTCCTATGGATGACTTGATCGAGACACTGGGACTTACGGAGCATCAGAACAAGTTCCCTTCACAGCTCTCAGGTGGACAGCAGCAGAGATGTGCTATAGCGAGAGCTCTGGTAAAAAATCCAAAACTCCTTCTCTGTGATGAACCGACAGGCGCTCTTGACTCCAAGACATCAAGAGATATTCTTGTTCTTCTCGAGGAAATAAATGCGAAGTATGGGACGACCATGCTGATAGTAACACATAACAATTCCATCAAGAATATGGTGCACAAGGTTATCTTCATAAAGGATGGTCTTATTAGCAAGGAGTATGAGAACGAAGTGAGAGTTCCAGCGTCAGAATTGGAGGATTTGTAATATGCAGAAGGTTTTGAGAAAAAGGGTTCTGAGGGATCTGAAGGAGAATCTGTTCAGATACATAGCACTTGCATTTCTTATCATTATAGGTATGTATGTTGTTGTCTCACTCATAGGTGCGGGAGCAACTATCATTGATAATGGTGAGGCACATGACAAGGCAAATAAGATAGAGGACGGTCAGTTTTCAGTGTTTGTTCCGCTGAGTGATGATGAGATCTCACAGCTTGAGGATGCTGGCGCTGAGGTCGAGAAGATGTTCTACGAGGACTATGATGTCATGGATGGCAAGACTCTCAGGGTATTTGCCAACAGAAAGAATATAGATCTTGTGGAGTGCGATGAGGGAAGACTGGCAGAAAATGATGATGAGATAGTTGTTGAGAAGAGATTCAGCCAGGTAAATGATGTGTCGGTTGGAGATACGATACAGATAGCAGGAAATGACTTCAAGGTGACAGGAATAGGAACATCCCCTGATTACAATGCTCTTTTCAAGGAGATGTCAGATACTGTAGTTGACAGCAAGGTGTTCGGAACAGTATTTGTCACAGAGAACGCATATGAGAAACTTCATTCGACAGGCGGGAGTGTCAAGACGGAGACTTATCTGTATGCGTTCAGACTTAAGGGCAAGACCACCTGTGATGATGTGAAGAATGCTCTTGGGGACATTAAGGTCGACACAGATAGAATAGATGATGAGTATTTCCAGGAATACTGGGATAGAACTGGCGCAGCCATAAATGATTTCAAGGATGGCATGAAGGAACTTAAGTCAGGTGCAAATGAGCTTGCGGATGGACTCGGGGAACTCACTGACAACAACAGAAAGCTAAACAATGCGGCACAGGAGCTGTTTGATGCATATCTTGAGCAGGCGGCTTCGTCTCTGTCAGCGTTCGGCCTTGACACAGAACTCACAGAGGATAATTACAGCGACGAGATGAAGAAGATCGCCGACAGCCAGGGCGGAGTAGTGGCGATGAGTATCGAAAGTGCTCTGAGTGACATCGATAGCATCAAGGCATTCAAGGACGGTATTAAGGACTATACCGATGGAGCTGCAGAGGCAAAGGATGGCTCGGATGAACTGGCGGATGGAATGGCAGAGCTCAAGAAGGAGACTGATTCATTCCTCAAGGATTATGACACAGACCTTGCCAACATCACATCATTTGTGACAAGTGATGACAACCCGAGAACAGGTGGAGCCGCTGACGACCAGCAGATCAATGTACAGGCGGGATATTTCTTCGGAGTGCTTCTCATGCTCCTGTTCACATATGTCATATCGGTATTCGTTGTACATGGAATAGAGAAGGAGAGCAGCGTCATAGGCGCACTCTATGCCCTTGGTGTCAAGAGAAGAGATCTCATGATGCACTACCTTACACTTCCGGTCATAGTCACATCAGTTGCAGGCATAATCGGTTTCCTGATCGGGATAAGTAATGTGGGAATCCCTGTGCAGATGGCAGATGCATATGCGTATTATTCGATCCCTGATATGGATGTAAAGATTCCGCCGATTCTTGTAGTGTACGGTATCGTGATGCCGCCACTGGCAGCGATAGTTGTAAACTATTTTGTAATAAGAAAGAAGCTCTCACAGACGGCTCTTTCACTCATAAAAAATGAGGTCAAGCAGCCGAAGGGCAGCAATGTCAATCTCGGAGACATGGGATTTGTCGGCAGATTCAGAGTCAGGCAGATGCTTAGGGAGATGAGAACTGGATTGACCGTCGTGATCGGAATGTTCATAGCCCTCATATGTATGATGATAAGTCTTGATACAGCAACCCTCTGTTCAAATATTAAGAAGGAAAACGTCGAGGATACTCACTATGAGTATATGTATACATACAAGTATCCTACAGAGAATCCTCCTGATGGCGGTGAGGCTGCGTATGCAAAGACTTTGAAGAAAGAGATATACGGTTACAACTGGGATGTGACAGTTCTTGGACTTTCAAAGAATACTAAGTATTTTGATGTTGACCTTAAGGATGGTAAGAACAGAGTAGCCATATCATCATCATTTGCCGAGAAGTATGGTTACGGCGTAGGAGACGAGATCGTGCTCCATGATGAGGAGAACGATATAGATTATGGATTTACCGTGGACAGTGTGACACAATACTCGCCATCGTTCTATGTGTTCATGACCATAGATGATGCAAGGAAGCTGTTCGGCGCAGACAAGGATGAGTACAATGTGGTATTTGCAGACAAGGATCTAGGGGTTGAACCGGCAAGACTCTATGCAACCACAACAAAGGCGGATATCGAGTCAGCAGCCGGTATATTCGTTGACCTGATGATGAGTATGATCATCATGATAGTTGTCATCTCGACACTTATATTCGTAGTGGTAATGTATCTGATGATGAAGGTTATGATAGACAGATCGGCATTCTCAATCTCACTTATAAAGGTGTTCGGTTTCAGAACGAAGGAGATTAGAAAACTTTACTTGGATGGTAATTTTTTCATAATCGCAATCGGCGCGGCCATATGTCTGCCACTTGCCAAAGTCATCATGGACGCAGTGTTCCCTTCACTGGTGTCAAATGTAAACTGTGGTGTCAAGCTGACATTTGCCCCATGGCTCTGGGCTGTGCTTTACGGCGGAATACTTGTCCTGTATTTCATAATCAACAGAGTTCTGGTTGGCAGGCTGAACAAGATCGTGCCGGCTGAGGTGCTGAAGAACAGAGAGTAAGAAAAAAATAGATTATGGCAAAAATGTAAAAGCGTAGGTGAATTGTTTTCACCTGCGCTTTTTCTTATCTATAACATAATATGAAACAAATAATTTATTCAGAATCGTTGGTAGATAAATCTGATTTAGCAAATCCTCGAGCGTAGTACATAAAAAGTTTTTTGTCAGATTTTGATAATTTGTTGTATAGAGATAATAACTCTTGCTCATCTTCTGTTAGGCTCATATAAGGAATGTTTTCAGCATGTTTGTCGGAGAAAAAATCAGACATGGAGATATTTAATCCGGAACAAATCTTTTCTAATGTAGGAATTGTGGGCTGTGTGTTCTTCAAGAACATTGAGTTTAAAGAAGAGTAAGGAATATCAGCTTCTTTTGCCAATTTGTAGATAGACCAGTTCCTTAATTTCATATATGTTTCTATTTTTTTTAGAATTTCGTTGTTATTCATATATTCTACCTCGCATGATAATTATTTTACAGTTTCATGAAATGAAAGTTAGATATATAAATACGTTATAAAGGTTGAAAATATGACGTATATTCGTTATAATGCTTATAAGTTAAATTTTAACGATGAAGTGAGGAGAGTATATGAATAGGGAAAAAAATAAAACAGTTGTGACAGTGCTAACAATAAATGTTGTAGTTATTATAGTTATAGGGTTGATTGTAGTTGGATACTTCTATAAAAAAAGATATGACATTTCTGAACTATATATGAGGATTACTCCTGAAAAAATAGAAAGAGATATAAAAGACTTCGAAGTAAGTGGCTCATTGATGGGCAACTATAAAGATGTAGATGGATTTGGGGAGGGGCATATAACAGACTATGAGATAACCACAAGTGAAAATCAAATAAAAGTAAATTGTGAATTTTCATATGAAAGCAGTCTGGGAAAACTGTATGTAGATAATATTAGATTTAATTATAAAGTTAAGGGATTATTTAACACAACATATTATTTGGTATGGGCTAATGCAGAATATACATCATCTAAATTTGAATATAATAAGTCTCCATATCTGACACCAAGACAACTTCTGAATTATATCAATCGTCAACAGGGAACGGATTATGCAAATGTTGAAACGGTCATGCTTGTAAGTGCTGGTGAACAAATAGATATGTACAATCCTGATTACGATTTTTATTATTGTGTAGATGAACTTGATGCTTTGGAGTATTATGTTCAATTTTGGCATAATGATCTTACAACAGATTATATTTATGTAACAGTTGACTGGAATGAGAATTCAGAAGATTGGGATGTTGTAGCATCACAGACTTCTACCAAAAAAATTCATTCTGATTTTTTGATGCTTGGTATGACAAAATATATGAGGGCAGATGGATATCTTGATGATTCTCAGATGGATACTGTTTGTGATGTAAACAATCAAATTCTGAGAAATCTTAATGAATAGGGGGATGGGAATGAAAAGTAAAGTAATAATTTTATCTGTGCTGTGTGTGATTACTTTGCCTCTGTTGTATGGATGTACAACTGTAAAACAGGCAAAAGAAGAAACAGAAAATTATGTTGAATCATACAATTCCGGGAGTATAGATTATGAGGCTGCAGTAGATGGATTGTCTGGAATTGAGACGGATAATCAGGAAGTTGAACAATATATAACTCAGAAAAAAGCAGATTTAGCGGATCTAAGAAAGTCAAAGCTCAATTATGATAAAGCAGAGGAATTATATAATTCAGAAAAATATGGTGCGGCAATTCCCTACTATGAAAAAGTATCTGTAAATGATACTAATTACGATGATTCTCAAAATAAGATAAAGGAATCTGAGACAAAATTTATAGAGATGACTGTAGCTGAGGCAGAAATATACGTTAAAGATAAAAAATATCTTAAGGCAATAGATGTATATAAGAGCGCTATGAAAGTGTATGATGATGGGTCACTTAGCGGAAAAATAGAAGATGTGGAAAAAACATATAGGGATTATATGGAGAGTGAAGCTGCATCATATGAGAAAGAAAAGGACTGGTCTGATGCAATAGGTATATATGATGAGTTGGAAAATTATTTTAAGGATGACTCATATAAGGTAAAGAAAGCAGAAACTAAAAATGAATGTATTAACGCTGCAATAGATAAGGCAGAAACTCATACAAAAAATAATGAATATGATACAGCAAAAAAAGTAATTAACGATGCAATAAATATAGTTGGTAAAGATGTAGAGTTATTAGATGAGCTTGAAAGAATTTCTAGTTTTGAGCCTGTGTCGCTCTCTGATTTGGATGAATTTTACAAGGATAGCGACATACATAAGTGGGCTGGAATAGATAAGGATAACACTGGAACTTCTTATTCTTCCGGTATATTACTTAGTGAATCTGGAGGATATATGTTTTCAGACTCGGAAAGCAGCGAAATAGAATATTTACTCGGCGGTAAGTATGACAAGTTGTCAGGTAAGGTTGTATTACATTATGACTGTAAGGATAATGCTGAATCCTCTGCGGCTGGTAAAGTAAAAATATATGGCGACGGTGAGCTGCTATATTCATCGGATGTTGTTAAGAGTGGTGTTCTGCCTCAGAATTTTGATTTGAATATAACTGGTGTTAATAGATTAAAAATCGAATTTATATGGATGTTAACGCCGTATGGTTTTGACATGGGTCAAATAGAGATAGGCGTTGTAACTCCTATAGTTCAGAAGAGCTACATGAGTAAAAAATAATAAAAGAATCAAAAAGAGGGGAGGCATACTAGAAACTTATTTATAATTTGAATAATATACGGCAATCTGCTGAGAAAGAGGCGAAGAGATGATGAAATTAAGAAAAACAATAATAGGATCCTGTGCAGTATTAGGAATTGCATTGTTGTGCTCCTGTGGAAATAATGGTAAATCAGGTTCTGGAGTGTTATCTACAGAGGTAATAACTGAGGAGACAACGACAGAGGCGACAACAACAGAAGCAACTACAACAGAGGCAACAACAGAAGTGACAACAGAAGAAACCACAACAGAAGTAACAACCACTGAGGTAACCACAACAGAAGCGTCAAATATAATTACAGATAATGGCTCACCTATGTCGTACAAAGAGGCTGTAAATGCGTATGAGAATGAAGGTGAACGATATTTTAAAAAATATTGGATACAGCATGAGGACAGATTGTATTCAATGGATTCTTCACATGTCCTTGATGAGAATGATAATAGTTATATTAAATTTACCGATTCAGATTTCTCCTGCGTAAAGATGTATCCAGGTGATTTGTTGGTGGAATTTGGCGGAGGCTGGAATTATGATATATACCCTATTGAATCGGAGGGATATACAATGCCACAGGAATTTACTGTAGATGCAGATAATGGCTGTATAGAGTTTCGCAGAAAGAATTTGAGCGAAAAAATGGAAGAAAACAACATGCCTTTAAATAAAATCTATGAGATAAATGGAGAAACAGCAAGTAGTATACAGGATTACGTCGAAGTAAATGGTGATTACTATTTATCGTATACAGAACCGACAGGCATATTCTATAAATATTATTCAGATTATGAAAGCAAGGAAGGATCAGCTACGGTATCTGTGAAGTATTATGTATTAGGACAAAAATATTATGCAGAAGCGCAGACTGCTCCAGAGGGATATGGATACTATAAGATTCCAGAAGGTACACCTGCAGGGTTATATTGTGTTCGAACATCTGGATATTCGTTCATAATTGACATTATCGAATAGACACGCACTATTTTTTACGGGAGAAAATTAAATTATGCAATTACCAATATTGATAATAGGATGCATTTGCTTGTTCATATTGTGTGTTCATTTATTTATGAAAAATGTGGACAAACATTCGGCGCTCGGAGTATGTGAGATAATTTTGATGGTGTGTGTAGGCATTGTCACAATTGTTTGGGGAATTATTCCTGAATTCGTAATGCTGGCTAATAAAGGAGCGGACAAAATAAAAAAGAATCTAATGAATACATCAGGTAGAGTGTGTGATGATAATGGGCATATTGTTGATGTTGATATTAGTGATGAAATTTGCTTCATTGTTTGCTGATGACAC